>CAVKOL010000007.1:0-33762 GCA_963658035.1 Bacteroidaceae bacterium | reverse complement strand
TGTTCTCGATCGCGGCCTTGGGTGAGCCGGGAAGGTTGACGATCAACGTGCGGCCGGCGATTCCCGCGACCTCGCGTGACAGGCAAGCCCGCGGCGTGATGGCCATCGAGGCTGCGCGCATGGCCTCGGGGATTCCGGGGGCCATGCGCTCGCAGACGGCGGCCGTGGCCTCGGGCGTGACATCGCGTGGCGAGAAACCCGTGCCGCCCGTGGTAAGGACCAAGGCGACGCCGGCAGCCACCTGGCGCTTAAGCACGGCGGCAATAAGCGCCTGTTCATCGGGCACGATCGCGGTGGCGACAACGTCATACCCGTGATCGCGCAAAAAGTCGCAGAGCGCGGGGCCCGATGCGTCCTCCCGCTGGCCCGCAAAGCCGCGGTCGCTCACGGTCACGACCGCGGCGGTAAAGGTCTCGCGCTCCCCGTGGTGCTCGCACGTCATGGCAACCCCCTATCGCCCAAAGGGGCAGTGCGGGAAGGTGCAGGGCTTGCAGCCCAGGCACAGCCCGCCCTCGCCCAGCTCGACGAAGTCGTTCTTGCAAAGCTCGACGCCCGCCGCCACGCGCGGCAAGACCAGGTCAAGCACCGTGGCCTTGTTGTACATGGCGCAGCCGGGAACGCCCAGCACGGGTACCGGGCGCTCCAGCGCCCCGCCGTCGACGCCCTGGTCAAAGTAGCCGACCAGCAGCATAGCGCCGGGAAGCACGGGGCTGCCGTAGGTCACGATGCGGGCGCTCGCCGCCTTGATGGCGCCCGGCGTGTTGTCGTCGGGGTCCACGCTCATGCCGCCGGTGCACACCACCAGGTCGACCCCGGCCGCGCGGGCACGGTCGATGGCGGCCGCGATGTCCTCGCGGTTGTCGCCGGGCGTCTCGCGTACCGTGACCTCGATGCCATAAGCGGCGAGTTTCTGCACCATAACCGGGGTAAACGCGTCTTCGATCAAACCCTGCGCCACCTCAGAGCCGGTAGCGATCACGGCCGCCGTCCGCATAACAAAGGGCGCGACCTCCAGCAGCTTCTCGCCCGCGGCGGCGGCCTCGGCGGCGAGAAGGACCTCCTCGCGCACGACCAGCGGGATCACGCGCGTGCCCGCCAGGGCGTCGCCCCCGGCAACGCGAAAACCACCGCGGCGCGTGGCTACCATAACCTCGTCGGTCACGTTGACCGCGCGAAGTCGCTCGGAATTGACCAGCAACACGCCGTCGCAGGCGGCGTTGATGCCGATCTTGCCCTCGCTCGGCTCGCCCGCGGCTACCGTATTGGGGCCCAGGCACAGCGCCGCCAGCCGGTGCGCGGCGTCGTTCTCGTGCACCATGCCCGGCTCCAGCTCCCACACGTACAAGCTGGCCTTACCCATGCTGAGCAGTACGGGGATGTCCTCCTCAACAACCACATGGCCCTTCTTGAAGCGCGGCCCCTTGGACTTGCCGGGGATAATCTGCGTCATGTCGTGGCACAGGATATGGCCCACGGCGTCTTTGGTGTTGATAAGTTTCATGTTTTATCCCCTCACTCGCACACGGTCGCCCGCCTGCACGCGCCCGCCGCGCGTCACGACGCAAAAGACGCCCTCGCGCGGCATCACGCAGTCGCCCGCCAGGCGGCGGATCTCGCAGTCGTTGTGGCAGGTCTTGCCGATCTGGGTGATGGCCAGCTCGGCCTCCCCCACCTGCAAAACCGTGCCCACGGGCAGCATCTTGAGGTCAAGGCCGCGCGTCATGATGTTCTCGGCAAAGTCGCCGGGCGCCAAGCCGGGGACTTTCTCCAACATGGTCTCAAGCGACTCCTGCGGCAAAAGGCTCACCTGGCGATGCCACGCCCCCGCGTGCGCGTCGCCCACGATACCCAGGCCTACCTGCAGCTCAATGGAATCAACCGGCGTCTTGCGGGTGCCCTTCTGGTGGCTCACGCTCACGGCCACGACAGATCCCACAGCCGAGAAACCCGCGTCTGCCTGGCCCTTCTCCGCAACAAAGTGCCCGGACTTGCCGCCCGACTTCTCGAGCAGTCGAACCTCGTCGATCACCATGTCGCGCTGGTGGGCCTTGAGCATGTCGTAGATGGTGAGACCCGCCGCGCTGGCGGCCGTCAGGGCCTCCATCTCGACGCCGGTCTTGCCGCAGCAACGGCACTCGACCTCGATGGCCACGCCGTCGTCCCTAACAACAAAGCGCACGTCAACGCCTGTGAGCTGGATGGGGTGGCACATGGGCACCAGTTCCCAGCAGCGCTTGGCCGCCATGATGCCCGCGACCTGGGCCACGGCCAAGACGTCGCCCTTCTTGCAGCCGCCGGTGCGCACCAGCTCGACCGTCGAGGGGGCCATGCGCACAAAGCCCGCGGCCCGCGCCACGCGCTCGGTCTCATCCTTGGCCGAGACGTCCACCATGCGCGCCCGGCCCTGCTCGTTTATGTGCGTGAGGTCGTCTTTGCCCACGTCAACCGCCTATCTCGTTCATGTCGCGAGCGGCGTCGCTGCGCCGCGTCTGGTCCATATGATGGTACGCCGGTTTGGCGGCGATGCCCGCCCGCAAAACGGCGAGAAGCTCGTCGTGGCCAAGACCGCGCAGGTCGATCTCGGCGGCGGAGTGCAGGCACGGCTTCAGGCGGCCGTCTGCCGTCACGCGAATGCGGTTGCAGCCGCCGCAGAACTTATGGCTCATGGGGCTGATAAGGCCCACGCGGCCCGCCCAGTCTTCCGGTTGGTAGATCCGGGCCACGCCTTCGGTCGCCACCAGGGGCGCGGGCGGCAGCGCGTCCAGCACACGGTCCGCGGAGAGAAACGTCTCGCCCGGCATCGACGCCGCCTGCCCTATGGGCATCAACTCAATAAAACGCACGTCATAGGGGCTGTCCTTAGCAAGCGCGGCGATGTTGGCCGCCTCGTCGTCGTTGACGCCGCCCATATACACGCAGTTGATCTTGGTTCCCGTAAATCCTGCGGCCACAGCCGCCTCGAGCCCCGCCAGCGCGTCGTCTAAACAGCCCCCGTGCGTCAGGCGCGAGTAGCGATCGGCCCGCAGGCTGTCCAAGCTCACGTTGAGCCGTGTCAATCCCGCCGCCTTAAGCTCGGCCGCAACCGGCGCCAGCAGCGTCGCGTTTGTCGTCATCGCGACTTCTTTGATGCCCGGCACGGCGGCCACCATGCTCACAAGGTCAACGATACCCCGGCGCACCAAAGGCTCACCGCCGGTCAAGCGCACCTTGCAAACGCCCAGCTCAGCGGCCGCGCGCACGATGCGGGCCATCTCCTCGAAAGACAAAATGTCGCTGTGGGCCATCTTGGGGACGCCCGCGGCCGGCATGCAATAGACGCAGCGGCAGTTGCAGCGGTCGGTCACCGAGAGCCGCAGATAATCGATTGTCCTGCCTTGCATGTCACGCATCGCGCACCCTTGTGAAGCTAGCCCCTCGCCGCAGCGCCGTCACACAAAGGCATAACATACTCGGGCGCGATTCGCAGGCAGACCTCGTGCGGATTTTCCAGCGCGGCCCAGGCGTCCTTGTCGCATTCGTAGCGGAGAAGACCGCCCGCCGGCGTGCGCAGCATGACGATAGTCGAGAAGACGTTGTCGATCACGCGGTCAACGCCGCAGGTAAACGTGTTGTCCTGCTCGCCTGCCCCGTCGCACGCGCTCACGACCTCGAAGAAGTGCGCCCTCACGCCCACGTGGGTCGCGCCCGCAGGCACGGGAAGCGAGGTCGCCAGCGTGACGCCCCAGTCCAGGCACGCGAGCGCCGTCGCGCCCCCGGCAGCACCGGCCGCGGCCACCTGCGCCGCGCTCACGTTCTTGCAACCGCTGATCTGCGCCGCCGCCAAGGTCGAAGGCGCCGAGAAAAGCTCCGGCACGCCCACCTTGGGCTCCGAGGCTCCCGCCGAGACCACGCACACCGTGTCGCACAGGCGGTAGACCTCGTCGCGGCTGTGGCTCACAAAGACGGTGCCGCCCGCGAACTCGTGCAGGGTATCGGCAAGCTCCAGCTCAAGCTGCCAGCGCAGATACCCGTCAAGCGCAGAGAAGGGCTCGTCCAACAGCAACAGCTCGGGACGTGACGCCATGATGCGCGCCAGGGCCACGCGCTGCTGCTGGCCGCCCGAGAGCTGCGTCGGCCGCTTGCGCTCAAGGCCCTCGAGCCTAAAGCGCTTGACCTGCTCGGCCACGCGCGCGGCGCGCTCTTCTCGGCTCACGCGCAACACGCCCGAGCCGATGTTCTCCTCGACGCTCATGTTAGGGAACAGGGCGTAGTTTTGGAAGAGATAGCCCACGTGGCGCTCCTGCGGCCGCAGGTTCACGTGCGCCGCCGAGTCAAAGAGCGCCCGGTCGTTAAGGACGATCCGCCCCTCGTCGGGCGTCACGACGCCGGCGATGCACTTCAGGGTCATCGACTTGCCGCAGCCAGAAGGGCCCAAAAGCGCCAGGATCTCCTGGGCCTTCTCGACCTCAAACGAGACGTCCAGGCAAAAGGCGCCCAGCTGCTTCTTCACGTTGACAGACAGACTCATGCCCTACGCCTTTCTCGCCGCAGACGCCGCGGCCGCACCCGCACCGGCACCCGCGCCCTTGCCCTTGGCCCCCACCTTGCTCTGTCCCTCGAACCAGTTCATGGCGAGAAGCACCACGGCAGAAATCGCCAGGTTGACCAAGACCCAGGTGAGAGCGCCTGCGTCGTCGCCGGTGCGCCACAGCTGGTAAACCGTGGTCGAGACCGTGGCGGTCGACCCCGGCGTATAGCCGCAGATCATGGCCGTGGCGCCGTACTCGCCCAGGGCGCGGGCGAAGGCAAGGACCGCGCCCGCGATGATGCCCTGCTGGCAGCACGGCATCTTGACGTGCCAAAAGATCCAGGTCTCGGAGCGCCCCAGCGTGCGGGCGGCGTCTGCCAGGTTCTGGTCAAAGGCCTCAAAGGCGCCGCGGGCCGTGCGGTACATCAAGGGGAAGCTCACGACCACCGTGGCCACGATCGCCGCGTACCACACCATCGTGAGGCGAATGCCAAAGGCCTGCATGAGCCAGGCACCCAGCGGCTGCTTGGGGCCAAGGACGCGCAGGAGCAGGTAACCCACGACCGTGGGCGGCAAAACCAGCGGCAGCGTCAAGACGACGTCCAGGACGCCTTTGACGATGCGGTTGGCCTTTGCCACCAGGTTGGCCAAGAAGATGCCGAGAAAATACACCACCACCGTCGAGACGGCGGCGATCCTCAGCGAGTTTAAAAGCGGGTACCAGTCCATGCGCGTCCTTGTCCTTACCAGCGTTTACGTGCGCTTTTGCGTATCGTGCGCCGCGCGGTTAATCGGCCAGCGGGGTAAAGCCCACTTCCTCGAAGTCGGCAGAGGCCTCGGAGCCCTTGAGGAACTCGAGGAAGGCCTTGGCGCCCTCGGGCTGCAGGGCGTTCTTGGTCACTGCAGCGGGGTAGACGACCTGGCCGCACATGTCCTTGGTCGCCGCGTCGACGACCTTGAGGCCGGCGGAATAGGCGTCGGTCTGGTAGATGATGCCGCAGTCGACGGAGGCGGCGGACACCTGCGAGGTGACCTCCTTGACGTTGGTGCCGTAGGTAATGCAGCCGCTGTTGGCAAGCGTGGTCTCGTCCAGGTTGTAGTAGGCCAAGATCTTCTGGGTGTACTGGCCCACGGGCACGTCGGAGTTGCCCATGGCGAGAAGAACGTCGCCGGCGATGAGCTTCTGCGCCAGGTCATCGAAGCTGGTCAAGGCCTTGGGGTTGTCGTCGGGGACAACCAGGGTGACCTTGTTCTCGAGGATGTCGAAGCGGGTGGAGTGGTCGATGAGGTCCAGGCCCTCGGTGTTGACCTCGGCGCTGGCCTCGATGTCGAGCTGGTTCATCTGCTTCTGGCCCGCGGAGATGAAGACGTCGCAGTCGGCGCCCTCCTGGATCTGGGTCTTCAGGGTGCCCGACGAGTCGAAGTTGAAGGACAGCTCGTACTGATCGTTGGCGGCGGTGAACTGGTCGCCGGCCTTGGTCAAGGACTCGGTCATCGAGGCCGCGGCAAAGATGATGAGCTTGGTCTTCTCGGCGGCCTTCTCGCTGGAACTGTCGCCGTTGCTGCTCACAGACGAGTTGCCCGAGCAGGCGCCCAGGGTGAGGCCGGCCGCGATGGCGGCGGAGGCGGACAAGAACTCTCTTCTGTTGATCATTGCATTTTCCCTTTCTTCTCCCAAAGCAACAAATACGACTATTTATGGCAAGAAAATCGCAATAAAGACCAGCTAACGGGTATCGCGGCCCGCGCGGCAGCGGATAAGCTCGGCCGCGATCGAGACGGCGATCTCGGCGGGGGTGACGGCGCCGATGTCCTCGCCAATGGGCAGGTGGACGCGTTGGGCCTCCTCGCGGGAAATCCCCGCGCGCACCAGCGAGTCGATGACGAAGGCGGCCTTGCGGCGGCTGCCGATGCACCCCACGTAGAAGGGGTGGCGCGGCAAGACGCGCTCCAACACGGCGGCGTCGCCCAGGTGCCCATGGGTGAGAACGACCACGTAGTCCTTCTCGCCAACGGTCACGCAACTGTCGATGTTCTCAAACGCACAGCAGGTCACGGCACGTGCTTGCGGGAAGAGGCCCGCCCGGCAGATGCCGGGGCGGTCGTCGACGACCTCGACCTTGAAGCCGATGCTGCCAAGGATCGGCACCAGGGCCTGGCCCACGTGGCCGCCGCCAAAGACAAAGCACACGGGCTCGGCGACCACGGGCTCCTCAAAGCGGCGGGCGGCCTCGTCCCAGGTAGGGCGGGTGGCCGAGCCCTCGTCGTCGATGAACCAGGAGGGGCCCAAGGGGTCACTCCAGTCCTCGACGAGCCAGACCTTATCGCCGCGCTCGCAGGCGCAGATCAGGTCCACGATCACGCAGAGGTCGCGGGCGGTGACCAGGCGGATGGCGAGAAGCGCGTCGCCGCCGCAAGCCATGGCGTTCTTCTCGTGCGTCATCCAGTCAAGGCGTGGGAATCCCAGGTTACCGGCGGTACCGGATTGCGCGGCCGCCAGCAGATTGCCCATGCGCCCCTGCGCGATGCGCTCGATGTTGCCGCCGCCCACGGTGCCGATATAGCGGCCGTCGACAAGAAGCCCCATGCGGGCGCCCTCACGGCGAGGCATGGAGCCGCGGGTGTCCAGTATTGTGGCCAGGGCCACGGGAAGGCCTTCTTCTAGCTGGCCTTTTATGGTACGGAGAAACGCGAGGTCAGAGGATGTGGCGGCAACGTCGCTCATCGGCGGGTCCCTTCCTTGCTTGTGCTAACGGCAGGAGCCGCGGGCTTCTCGCCGCCCTTCTCGCCGCCGCCAAGTGCGCCGGACAGTTTGAGAACCGCCTCAAGCACGCCGCCGCCCACGGCCAAGGCCTTGTCGGAGGCCATGGTGATGTACTCCGGTCGGCAACGCGGGTCCACGTCGCCCGACTTCATGCCGCGCTTGACCTCGACGCCGTCCTGCAAAAGGCCGCGCACGACGCCGTCGATGGTGGCCACCATGGGCTTGCCCGCGACGGTACCGCAAACGGCGCCCGCATGGACCTCGTCGCCGATCTTGACGCAGCCCTCAAAGACGCCGTCGGCCGGGGCGCGAAGCACGCGCTCGCCGGCGTAGCCGCCGATGAGGCCGGGGATCGCGGTATTGGGGAGCGGCGAGCCGATGTAGTAAACGCGCCCCAGGTAGTGGCCGCGCATGGTCTCGACCGCGGCGTCGACGTCCACCTGCGCGGTGAAGCCGGGGCCCACGCCGATCACGACCGGGGCCATGCCGCGTGTGGTGCCCAGGTTTTTCTTGGCAAGGATCGCGTCAACCAGGACGTCGGGGGCAAGCTCTGCGCAGGTCGCGGCTGCGGGGTCGACGAGCACCGCTACGTCGCCGCAGGCCACAGCCGCACGGGCCGCCGCGACGTCATCGCACAGCACGCCGCGCACGCCCTCGACGCACGTCTCGCCCAGGCGAATGGCCTCAGAGAAGCAGACGGTTCGCCTAATGGAGGTGGGCTCGGCGATGTCGCACATCACGACCTGCATCCCCGCGCGGTACAGGCGCAGGGCAATGCCCGTGGCGATATCCCCCGCCCCGCGAATCTGGACAAGCATCGATACCTCGTATCCTTTGGATTTGGCTGAGCAAAAATTCAACCCGGCAATGTTAGCATGCGTCAACTAGGGCGTTATCCTCGTGATGCTATAACGCTTTTGCTGAGAAAACCCCGCACCTTGAATTTCTTTTTTGCTCTAGCCCAAGAAAATGCCAGTTGGCTTGGGCCGAAAAGCAAGAAAGTTGGTCAAGGTGCGGGGTTTTCCGCAGGTCAGGTTAGGCCTTTACGCCTGGGGCAGCTCGCTTCCGCAGTGGGGGCAGCGAGTGGCGCCCGCCTTGTGGGTCTCCAGGCAGTAGGGGCAGGTGGGGTCGGGCTCGGGCTCGGCCTCCTCGCCGTCCTTACCCACGAGCTTCTTGCCCAAGTCGCCCGCGCGGTTGACCACGCGCACCAGGCAAAAGACCACAAAGGCAACGATCAAGAAGTTGATGACCGCGCCGATGAAGGCGCCAAAGTCGATGGACGTACCGGGGATCACCAGGCCCGAGACCTCGGTCGCGTTGCCGCCGGCCACCAGGTTGATCAGCGGCGTGATGATGTTGTTGGTGAGCGCGGTCACGATCGACGTGAACGCGCCGCCGATGATGACGCCCACGGCCATGTCCATGACGTTGCCGCGGTTAATGAACTCCTTGAACTCCTCGAAGAATTTCTTCACGGTACCTCTCCTTAGGTCTGTGACTAACAGCTACCCGAGTGTACGAAAACTTCGCGGGTCGCGCAGGCTTCCCGCCACAACCGAAACATCCATGTAAGAGGCGAGAAGCTCGGCCGCTTCCCAGTCGCGCGACGCGTCGACCTGGTTGACCAGCACTTTGTCGCCCAATCTCTCGGCGAGAAGAACCCGCGCCACCCGCTGCGGCGTGGCCAGATCCCAAGGCCCGCAGCCGGCAAGCCCGCAGAAAACCTCAGGCCGATGAACGACCTCGCCCACCGGCCGCCCAAACCCAGAGGCCCCCACGACCGTGATTGTCTGGGCGCTACACGCAGGCACCTCCGGTTCAAAAGCCGCATGGGCCTTTAGCGGCAACCGGCGGCTGCCGTCGGCCTCCACCAGCACGTAATCGGCAAGGCTGGCCAGCTTATCCATGGCAATCCCGGGCGCGGCAAGCTTCCCCGCCTCGCCCGGAGTGCCCACGCAAACCACCCGATTGCCCGCAAGCTCCGTCGCGACCTTCTCGCCGTCCGCACCCGTGACAAGCGGACACCCCTCAAACGGCAGGATATGCGTCGTGGTGGTAAGCACGACGCTTGCCCCCTGCGCAACCAGCTCACGAGAAAGGGCGGCGAGAAGACTCGTCTTCCCGCCGCTCCCAATGACCGAGGTCACGCCAATTTGTATGCCAAGCAACTGCGCCAGGCTCATATGTGGCTCCAATAACCCGCAGCTCGATGCCGCGGCTCGCTTTTACAGGTCCCTCTTGGGAAGGACGTTCAAAGCCACGACAAACGAGACAACCACGCAAACGACCGTCGGCACCAGCACGTGGGCGTAGCCCAAAGGCTCAAGCACCAGCTCGCCGTCGGTCACCGTGGCCAGCGCGTCGAAGGCGCTCGCGGGCAGCCACTCCCTGATGTGGGAAACAACGTCTGCCACCTCGGGCATAGACGACGTGGCCATCAGCAGCACGCCCGAGAGCAGGCCGGTGCAAAGCGTCAGGCCCACGGCAAAGGCAACGGTGTTGTTGCGCATAAGCCACAGGACGGCCAGCGTCAGGCACGCGCAGCCCCAGCTCACCAAGATGGTGAGGACCATCCACAAGAGGAGGGAGACGATCGAGCTCATCACCTGGACACCCACGAAAAGAGTGGCAGAGAGCACGGCGATCAGCCCGCCAAAGACCACGAAGATGCAGCTCAGGACAAGCGCGAGCACGAGCTTCTCGGTGTAGTAGGCCTTCTTGCCGCAGCTGCTGGCAACGGTGCGCTCAAAGCCGGCGCGCATCTCGGCCCAGCAGATGCTCGACGAGCACCAGCTGGTCATGAGACCCACGAAGCCAAACATGATGGTCGCGGTCAGGACATTGAGGGTCGAGGCCCAGCCGGCCGAGATACCCTCGTTGAGCTCGGGCGAGGACGAGGCAAGAAGCTTGGCCAGCATGGGAGATCCCACGGCGACGAGAAGCACAAAGATGACCGTGGCGACAAAGTAACCCACGGCGTTGCCGTGCGAGTTGAGAAGACGGCGCAGGTCAGCGCGAAGAAGCGTCTGCATGGCCTATCGACCCCCTTCCGTGGCGGCGGCATCCGCGGCGGGAGCGCCCTGGCCCTTGCTGTTCATAAGGTCAAGGAAGAACTCCTCGACGTCGCGCTTGGTCTGGACAAGCTCCAGGACCTGCAGGTTTGCCTGGTAGAGCGCCAGCGAAACGTCGGCGATGTCCGCGGACTTGCCGGCCACCTGCAGGGCGCCGTCGTCTGCCACCGAGACCTGGGCGCCGGGAAGCGCGGCCAGAACCTCGCGGGCGCGGGGCATATCGGTCGTGCGCACGCGAATGACGCCCGCGGCCATCTCGGCCATGCGGGAGGCCTCGAACTCGATGATCATCTTGCCCGCGTTGATCACGCCAAAGCGCGTGGCAAAGCGGTTGAGCTGGTCAAGCACGTGCGTGGACACCACGATGGTGATGCCCTTCTCGCGATTAAGGCGCTGCAGGGTCTGGCGCATCTCGTGGGTGGCCGCCGGGTCAAGGCCGTTGAAGGGCTCGTCCAAAAGCAGGAGCTCGGGCGTGCCCACCATGGCAAGCGCGATGCCCATGCGCTGCTTCATGCCCAGCGAGAAGTGGGCCGTGGCCTTAGAGCCGGTGTTTGCCAGGTTCACGATCTCGAGAAGCTCCTGGCAGTGGGCCTTGGGGTTCTTGACGCCCAGGGCCGTGGCCTTGTACATGAGGTTGTCCATGGCGCTCATGCGGTCGAGAAGGCCGGGGGCCTCGATGATCGCGCCCACGCCGGTGGGGCCGTCGCAGGTCGAGGGGTCGTTGCCCAGGACCTCGAGCTTGCCCGAGGTGGGGCTAATAAGGCCGCAGACCATCTTCATGGTCGTGGACTTGCCGGCGCCGTTGCGGCCAACAAAGCCGTAGATGTCGCCGCGGCAAACGCCCATGTCAAGGCTGTCGACGGCGTTCATCGCGCCGTAGGTCTTGGTAAGGCCCTGTGCGCTGATCACAAGGTCCTTATCCGTGGTGTTAGTCATTGAATCACCTGTTAGGTAGTGTCTTCGCCCCAAAACGGGGCGCTGGCGAGAAGGAAGTGCCCTTAGAGGTAGGCCACGGCCTTGATCTCGAGCTTGGAGCCCTTGGGAAGGGCGGCCACCTGGAAGCAGGCGCGAGCCGGGTAGGGCTTCTCGAAGAAGGTGCCGTAGACCTCGTTCATGGCGGCAAAGTCGCCAAGGTCTGCCAGGTAGACGGTGGTCTCGGCGACGTTTGCCATGGTGGCGCCCGCGGCCTCGAGGATGTTTTGGATGTTGGTCAGGCTCTGGGCGGTCTGCGCGGCGATGTCGTCGCCGGCAAACTGGCCGGTGGCCGGGTCGATGGGCAGCTGGCCCGAGACGTGGATGACGTTGCCGTGCTTGACGGCGGCAGAGTAGGGGCCAAGGGCAGCAGGGGCCTTGTCGGTGACGACGGCTTCGTTGGACATGATTTTCTCCTTATGGAATCGCAGGTGGCCGCAGGGGTAGGCGGGCATCGAGGCCCGCCCAGTAGCTAACCATAGTAACGCCTGGGCGCGCGGGCGGCCGCAAACAGTTAGTAAAAGTTTAGTGCCCCCACGTGACATGGCGAGAAGACCTTGGGGCCGAGACGCGCGTCTATCCCCTGCCGAAAAGTTCCTTCTCAATGAATCGCAGGTCGTCGGGGGTATCGATGTCGTGGACCTCGAGGGCCGAGGCCGCCTCGACCAGGCGCACCCGCGCCTGCAGCTCGGGCCGTGAGCGCAAAAGCGAGCTGCCGCCGGTGTTCTTCTCCAAAGCTGCCAGCGCAGGCAGCTCCTCGGCGGGCCACAGGATCGGGCTCGCGCCCACGCCGCCCCAGGCCAGCCGCACGATGCTTCCCGGATGGTCCTGGAACTCGGCCACCAGGGCCCGCACGCTCTTCTCGCCAAGGCATGCCTGGTCGCCGGGGACAAACAGCACGCCCGGCAGGTCGACCAGGGCCTTTAGGCCCTCGCGCACCGTGTCGCTTTGGTAGGCCCCGGCGTGCTGCACGCAAGCGACGCCCAAGTGCTCGCAAAGCTCCGCCACCTCGGGTGCGCGCGTGACCACCACGACGTCGAGAAGGTCTTTTGGCAGCGCTGCCAACGTATGGGCCAAGACGGGCATGCCACATAGGTCTGCCAGCAGTTTATTGGACCCAAAGCGGCGCGCCTCGCCCGAGGCCATGACCACGCAGCCCACTCGCGGCACCTGGCAAAAGCCAGAGAAGCACTCGCAAAAGTTGCGGCGCATGTCCTCTTCGCAGGCGTGCTCGAAGGCCCGGTAGCGGCGCAGAAGCTCGCGGGCCTGTGGCGTGAGCTGGCTTCCTCCCCCGCCGGCCCCGCCGATTTTTCGCTCCGTCAGCGAGAAGCCCAGGGACTCCTCTGCGGTCTTGACCATGCGAAAGGCCTTGGTATAGGCCATGCCCATGCTCATCGCGGCGGCCCGCAGGCTTCCCAGCGACTCGACGCGCTCAAGCAACTCGCGCGGACCGGGGCCAAAGAGGCGGGCGCCCTCGTCGCCCAGGATATACGTGCGAAGGTCGGGCTTCATAAGGTCTTCTCGCCTCCTTAAACGCGCCGCCGGTAGGCCCAGGCGTCTAACGCGAACCGCGGCGGGCATAAAACATGTAAGCTATGCTACACCGCACCAAGGGCAGAGACGCCCGTTATTCAAAAGGAGGATAACGCCATGCTCGACATGATCGGCGCCGAAGAAGCAAGAAAACTCGTGGCCGCCTCCGAGCCCGACCGCGACATGGCCGCCAACGACACGCTGTCCGACGACGCCATGGACTGGGCCTTCCAAAACGCCATCGGCCGCACCGAGATGCGCATCAAGACCTACGCTCGCTTTGGCCGCACGCAGGCCCGCGTCAAGTTCGCCCCCGGAGCCACCGACTGCGCGGGCGACGGCAACTCCTTCTACAACGATTTGGTGGGCAACTCCAACGTCATCGTGGCCGACGCCATCGCCGACATCATCTATGGCCGTGACCAGGACGTTATTTCTCCCCTGCAGCGCTCGCGCCTTCTCAACACCTACTCCACGCGCCTGGCCAAGTTCGTGCGCGACGTCGAGCGCCTGGGCTACAACGTGACCGTGGGCGAGGGCTCCGGCCAGGGCAGCCACGACGACACCGACGACTCCACGATCATCATCAGCTGGGCGTAAGCCGCCGCAAGCCGCATCCTGAGCGGCCCCGCGCTTCCTAATCCCCGCCGACGCTTGTACAAACATTCGCAAAAACCGCCGATGCTTGTACAAACATCGGCGGTTTCTTAGAAATCCAGGTCTTTTAGGAGCCACGAATCACAAACATCGGCCGGTTTTAGGAACCTAGGCGAGAAGCCCAGCTGCCGAGAAACCCTTAGAGGGTGCTCTTGATGGCCTCGACCTCGTCGTCGGTGAGGAGGGTGTCCTTCTCGATCTGGTCGACGTACTCTTCGATCTTGGACTGGATGTCGGTCGGTATCTTGGAGGAAAGCTCGCCCAGCGAGATGCCGCCGTTAGAGAGGTCGGCGGTCACGGCCTTGCCGCCGCCAAAGCTGCCGGACTCGATCTCGTCCATGGCCTGGGAGATCATCCAGTCGGTGACGGTGGAGGCGATGACGGTGGGCTGGTCGTCGCCCAGGATGTCGATCGGCTGCGCGATGTCGAAGTGGGTGTCGGCACCGGCGTTCTCAAGAGCCTTGCGGGCGCCGTTGTCGACGGCAGAGGCGTCGCCCCACATCACGTCGACGTTGTTGGAAGAGATCCACTGCTCGGTGAGCTGGGTGCCCAGGGAAGCGTCGGTGAAGCCGGCCTCGAAGTTGTACTGGCCCTTGACCTCGGGGTTGACCTTCTGGGCCGCGGCCAGGAAGGCAGAGTACTTGTTGAGGGTCGAGGGGAGCTTCATGCCGCCGATGAAGCCGATGGAGTTGGTCTGGGTCATGGAGCCCGCGATCACGCCGGCCAAGGAACCCAGCTGCTTGAAGTTAGGAAGAACGGTCTCGACGTTGTCGGTGTTCTCGTAATCGGTCATCTCGACGGTGGGGTCGGTGTTGGTGATGAGGAAGTGGACGCCGGGGTGGGTGTCGGCGGCCTCGCTGACGACCTCGGCCCACAGGGAGGCAAACTGGTTGCCGTTGCCCACGATGAGGTCGACGTCCTGGTCGACGTAGGACTCGGCGGCAGTGGCGGCGTCGGAGTTGGCGGTGTTCTCCTTGGGCTCGAGCATGGTCCAGCTGGAGTGGGCGTCAATGGCGCGCTTCAAGGACTCGTAGTGAGCCTGGTCCCAGCCGCCGTCGGTGATGGTGCCGCTCATGATCATGGCCACCTTGTAGCTGGACTTCTTCTCGCTGGAAGAAGAGTCGCTGGAGCTCGAGGAGCTCGAGCCGCCGCAGCCGGCCAGGGTCAGGGCACCGGCAGCAGCCAGACCAGCCGCCACGGCCTCGCGCCTGTTGAGCATCAAAGAGGACAGGTTCTTCATACAGTGGGTTCCTTTCGTTTCCTTCTCCCCAGGCCACGCGGTGCGCGCGGCCCCAAAACACAAAGATTACCTGCTTTTACGCGCACCTTACGCGCTCAGGCCTAAAAAAGGTCCCGCCCACATGCAGATGACATGGACGGGACGAGAAAAGCTAGCGTTGCTCGCGGTAGTAGGGCTGGCCGTTGGCCTTGGGGCCCGCGTGCTTGGAGCCAAAGAAGATGAGGGCGATGATGGTGAAGATGTAGGGGATCATCTTGAAGAACATCACCGGCGCGGCCTGGAACTGGGCCTGAAGGGCCACGTTAAGGCCGTCGAAGAAGCCAAAGAGCAGGCTCGCCAGCATGACGCCCACGGCGCTCCAGCGGCCAAAGATGACGGTCGCCAGCGCGATGAAGCCGCGGCCCATCACGATGCCGTCGGTGTAGATGGGCGTGTAGCAGATGGTGAGAAACGCGCCGCCAGCAGCCGCCAGGGCGCCGCACAGGGCGCAGGCGATGTACTTCACGCGCACGACGTTGATGCCCAGGGTCTCGGCGGCCTGGGGCTTCTCGCCAACGGCCCTAAAAGAGAGGCCCGCGCGGCAGCGACGGAAGAAGAAGCTCACGACCGGCACCAGCAAAAACGCCAGGTAGGCCAAGGGCGTCTGGTTAAAGAGGCCGTTGCCCACCACGGGGATGTCGCTAAGGCCCGGGATAGCCAGGCTCGCCATCTGATCGCCCGTGGCGTTGGCCGAGTTAGAGCCAACAAAGAGGTTGTAGCCAAACAGGGCGATCGCGGGCGCCAGGATGTTGATGGCCATACTGGTGACCACCTGGTCTGCGCACAAGGTGATGGTGCAGAAGGCGTAGAGCATGTTAATAAGCACGCCCGCCATCATGCCAACGAGAAGACCCACCCACAGGTTTCCCGTGACCTTGCCCACGGCAAAGGCGACAAAGGCGCCCACGGCCATGATGCCCTCGAGGCCGATATTGACGAGACCGGCGCGCTCGGAGAAGACCTCGCCCAGCGCGGCTAGCATGATGGGCACGGCGCCCATGGCCATGGCCTTGACGATGGTAGGAAGTGCAACCATGAAATCCATTTACGCTGCCACCTCAGCCTTCTTGTTCTTGGACACAACAGAGGTAATCCAGGCCTTGACGGCCGGAAGCTTGACGCAGGCCATGCCGGCCACGGCAAAGATGATGATCAGGCCGCGGATGATGTCGACGATGGCCGTGGGCACGCCGATGACCGACTGCATCATGGTGCCGCCCGTGGACAGCATGCCAAAGAGCAGGGCGACCAGGATGGAGGCCACAGGGTTGAGCTGCGCGATCAGAGCGATTGCCACGCCGTCGAAGCCAAAGCCCGAGCCAAAGCCCTCGGCCAGGCGGAAGGGCGTGCGGCCAAACAGCTCGACCGAGCCGCCCAGGCCCGCGATGGCGCCCGAGATGATGAAGGCCAGCAAGATCAGGCGGTTAACAGGGAAGCCGTTGACCTTGGCCGCGGTGGGGCTCATGCCCACGGCGCGGATCTTGAAGCCAAACGAGGTGCGAAACACCAGGTACCACACAAGAAGGCCCACGATGATGGCGAGAAGGACGCCCGCGTGCGCGACACCCACGTCAATGAGGTGAGCGGCCTTGGGCATGGCGGCCGTCTGCGGCAGGCCCTGGTCCGAGAAGACGTTCTTGTACAGGTACTCCATGAAGTAGAGCGCGATGTAGTTCAACATGATCGTGGTGATCATCTCGTTGAGGCCGCGCGTGATCTTCATGATGCCCGGCAAAAGGCCCCAGATGCCGCCCGCCACGATGCCGGCGAGAAGAGCCAGGGCAAGCGCGGGCACGCCGTCGGTGCCCAGGGTCAAGGTCACCGTGGCTGCCGCGCAACCGCCCATGATGAACTGGCCTTCTCCGCCCAAGTTAAAGACGCCGCACTTGTAGGCAAAGACGGCAGCCAAGGACGTGAAGATGAGCGGGCACGCGCGCTCCAGAGTCTTGCCGATCTTGGACGCGTCGCCCAAAGAGCCCTGGATCATGGCCGCGTAGCCCTCAAGCGGGTTCTTGCCCAGGCACAAGATGATGACGGCGCCCACGATAAGCGCCAAAAGGACCGAGGCCACAGGAGCCAGAACAGCGATGCGCTTCTCACGTTTTTGCTCGGCGTACATGCCGGCGCGCCAGTCGCGCTTGGACTCCTTGTTCTGCTCGTCCAAAGGCTTCTCTTTGATGTCTGCCACTGCCCTACCTCCTTACTTTCCTGCCATAGCGAGCGAGATCTCCTTGATGGGAGGGTTCGCGCCCGAGTACGTTCCCATTACCTGGCCCTCGAAGAGCACCGTGATGCGGTCCGAGAGCTTCAAGACCTCATCGAAGTCGGCCGAGATGAGCAGCACGGCGCAGCCGGCGTCGCGCTGGGCGATGATCTGGTCGTGGATGAACTCGGTGGCGCCGATGTCCAGGCCGCGGGTGGGATAGACGGCCACCAGCAGCTTGGGGTTGGCGTCCAGCTCACGGGCCAGGATGACCTTCTGCTGGTTGCCGCCAGAAAGGCTGCGGGCCGTCTGGTTGACCGAGGTGCAGCGGATGTCGTTCTTCTCGACAAGGCCCGCAGCGTATTCCTCGATGGCCTTGAGCTTGAGCCAGGCGCCGTGACCTGCCGAGAAGCGATCTGTATTGGTCTGCTTCAAGACCAGGTTCTCCGAGATGGACATGTCGCCCACAAGGCCCATGGTGTTTCGGTCCTCGGGGATGTTGCCCATGCCGGCGTCGATGAAGGCGCTGGGGGTATAGAAGGCGATCTTTGAGCCGTCGGGGCCCATGACCTCGCCCTTCTCGGGTTTAAGAAGGCCGGTGACCAGGGCCGCGAGCTCCGACTGGCCGTTGCCGTCGATGCCCGCGACGCCCAAGATCTCGCCCTTGTGGATCTGCAGGGACACGTCCTTGATGCCGCCATGCTTGACCTCGGGGTGGTACGACACGCCCTTGAGCTCAAAGGCGGTATCGGTCGCGTCCTCGACCTTCTCGTAGGTGCTCTCTTGGAAGCGCTGGCCAATCATGAGGTCGGCGAGCTCCTGCTCGGTCGTGGCGGCGACGTCAAGCGTCTTGATGGTGACGCCGCGGCGAAGGATCGTCACGTGATCCGAGATGCGCATGACCTCGCGCATCTTGTGCGAGATGAAGATGATCGACTTACCCTCGTCGGTAAGCGAGCGCATGATGTCGAAGAGGCCCTCGACCTCGAGATCGGTCAAGACCGCGGTAGGCTCGTCCAAAACGAGAAGGTCCGCGCCGCGGAAGAGCACCTTCATGATCTCGACGCGCTGCTGCATGCCAATAGACATGTTGCCGACCTTCTCGTCCAGGTCGATCTCAAGGCCGTAGCGGTCCATGAGATCCTGCACGGTGGCGCGGTCGTCGGCCAACTTGAGCAAGGGCGAGGCGTGCCTGCGGTCGCCCAAGATGATGTTCTCCAGGCCGGTCATGTCGTCGATCAGCATGAAGTGCTGGTGGACCATGCCGATGCCCGCCTCGACGGCCACGCCGGGGGAAGAGATGCGCACCTCCTTACCGCGTATGAAGATCTTGCCGTCGCTCGGCTGGTACAAACCAGTGAGGACGTTCATCAACGTGGACTTACCGGCGCCGTTCTCGCCCAACAGCGTGTGGACCTCGCCCTGCTCTACGGTGAGGCTCACGTTGTTGTTGGCGTAAAACGAGCCGAAGCGCTTGCTGATGCCCTCCATGCGCAGCATCTCGGCCAAGGCGCTCTCCTCTCGTCGTCGACCTCGCGCGCACCCCGCGCGCTTGAAATCCTACAGACCACTCGGCCATGCCCCCAAGAATAACGCGTGGTCAGGGCCAAGAAATTGCCAAAGGTTTACTGTAACCGTTAAATCGTGTTTCGAGAACCGGGTGGAACAAAAAACGCGCGCGCCTACTTGATGACGCGCACGCGATAGATTGCGGGAATCTGCTTCAATGCCGCGATGGTGGCCTCTTCGAGGTGCTCATCGGTGTCGAACATGGTATAGGCGTTCTCGCCGGCGCTCTCGTTGACCATGCGCTGCACGTTGGCGTTGTCGTGGGCGAGAATAGCGGTGATCTGGCCGATCATGTTGGGCACGTTGGCGTGCAGGCAGGCGATGCGGCTGGCCGCGCGGGCCTTGCCCATGTTGCAGGTGGGGTAGTTCACCGAGTTGGCGATGTTGCCGTTCTCCAGATAGTCCTTAAGCTCGCTGATCGCCATGTCGGCGCAGTTGGCCTCGGCCTCGCCGGTGCCCGCGCCCGAGTGCGTGGTGATGAAGGTGTTGGGCATCTTGACCGTCTTGGGCGTGGCAAAGTCGCAGGCAAACCACGACAGGCGCCCGCCGCGAAGGGCCGCGTCCACAGCGTCCTCGTCGATGATCGTCTCGCGGGCAAAGTTGACGAGAACCGCGCCCGGCTTGAGCAAGCCCAGCTGCTCGCCCGAGATCATGCCGATGGTATCGGACTTGGAGGGGACGTGCAGCGTGAGGTAGTCGCAGTTGCGGCACAAATCTTCCAGCGTGCCCACGCGCTGGACGTTTTGGGAGAGCGACCAGGCGTGCTCGACCGAGATGAAGGGGTCGTAGCCGTAGACGTCCATGCCCAGGTTGACGCAGGCGTTGGCCACCTTAGAGCCAACGTTTCCCAGGCCAACCACGCCGATGCGCTTGCCCTTGAGCTCGTGTCCCACAAAGGCCTTCTTGGCCTTCTCGGCGTCCACCAAAATGTTGGGGTCGTCAGCGTGGGCGCGCACCCAGTCCATGGACTGCACGACGCCTCGGCTGGACAAGATCAGCATCGCGATGACGATCTCTTTCACCGCGTTGGAGTTGGCGCCCGGCGAGTTGAAGACCACGACGCCCTTCCTGGCGTACTCATCGCAGGGGATGTTGTTGACGCCGGCGCCGCAGCGGGCGATGGCGCGGATGGAAGAAGGCAGCTCGTAGCCGTGGAGGTCGGTCGAGCGCATGAGGATGGCATCGGCCTTCTCGGTCTCCTCGACAAAACTGTAGCCGTCGCCAAACTCCACCTGCCCGTCTTTGGTGATGTCATCGATGATCTTGACGTGGCGCATGCGCTTCTCCTTAACCGGCCCTGCGATTCAAACGAATGTATAGAATAGCTCACAGGAACCGGCCAGAAACAATCTGCCGTCAAGCAGAAACACAAGGGCTCGCAGCCCAAAGAAAGGGGCACCATGCAGACCGCAGAAGTCGTCGAGAAGATCATCGAGACCATCCAGGCCACACCCGAGCGCGCCCAGGACTTCATCGCGAACCCCAAGGGCGCGATCGCCGCCGTGGCGCCGGATGCCGCGGGCGTCGACATCCACGCCGTTATCCAGGGCGTCGTCAGCCGCGCCGGCGAACTGGGGTTGGATTTGTCGAGCGTCGACCTCTCGAAGCTCGATCTTTCGCAGATCGACGTCTCCAAGCTGGACCTTATCGCCTTGAAGAGCGCGGCCGACAAGTGCCACATCGACATGAGCAAGCTGGACCCCGCCGCCGTGCGAGCAGCCGCGGCGAGCTTCCTCAAGGGCTTCGGCGGCCTCTTTGGCCGCTAGTCAGCCGCCTACCCGCACTCCCCCTTCGTTGACGGGACCTAATTCGCAGATTCTCGCCTAATTGAAGCGCTTTATCTGCGATTTTGGTCCCGTCAACGAAGAGGCCGTGCGGTACGGCATGAAAAAAGGCACCCGAGGTGGGTGCCTTTCACATTTACTGGAGGCGAAGCCCGGATTCGAACCGGGGGTGAGAGCTTTGCAGGCTCCTGCCTTACCACTTGGCCACTTCGCCATATGAAAGAAGCCGATACAAGGACCGGCTTCGGTGCTCACATGGAGCGGGCTACGGGGTTCGAACCCGCGACCTCAACCTTGGCAAGGTTGCGCGCTACCAACTGCGCTAAGCCCGCGAACGCAAGGAGTACTTTACCTAAAGCCACCGGGGCATGCAAGCACAAATTTCGATTTCTTTGAAAATTTGTCTTGCCCAGGCGAGAAAAGCTGCGGCCTTGCCCAAGAAACACCCCTATTGAGCTGCGCTTTGCTGAGCGCCCGGCACCGGAAACATCTTCACCAGGCGCACAACAGTGCCCTGCCCGCTGCTTTTTGGCTGGATGCTCACCGAGTCGGCCAGAAGCTTCATAAGCCTGATGCCGCGCCCGCGCTCGGCAAAGGCGTCAAGCGCCTGGTCGTCCAGATCATCGGGCAAGAAGCCCTGCCCGTTGTCGGCGATGTCCACGCACACGCGGTCGGCATAGGCGGCCACGGTCACCAAAACCCCGCCCTCGCTGGTGTGGTCAACGGCGTTTCCCACGGCCTCGCCCGAGGCGAGCTTAAGGTCAAACACGGCGTCGGGCGAAAGCGGCAGCTCCGCCAAAAGCGCCTCCAGGCGCGTGCGCGCAGCCTCGAGCTTGCCCGCGTCGACGCTAAAGGTCTTTCTCCACTCCGGCAAAACCGAAGGGTCAAGCTCGTTTACCTCGGCCTTCACGCCAAAGCGCGAGATGGGGAGAAAATCGCTCATACGCATGAGGCAAAGCGACTGATAGACGCGCGGGTGGACCCCCACCAGCGAGATAAGCCCGCCCAGCGAGCGCATGCGCCGCAGCTCGGACAAAATGAGCCCCATGCCGGCGGAGTCGACGTAATCGGCGCCGGAGAGGCTCAAGATGATGCGCCTGCACCCGGTGTCGATCAGCGAGTCGATGTGGCGGCGCACAGAATCGACGGTCGTGACGTCAAGGTCACGGTCGACGACGACAACGGCGATGTTGGCTTCTGCACCCATATGCCTTGTGTTCCCCAAGCAGCGCCGCCGTATTCACGCGACGCGGCGAGAAGCCCTTCTCAGCTGACGGACACAGTCCCTAGGCCGTCGAGGCGCAGGCACACCATGGCCACGTCGTCGTCCAGGCGCTGCCCCGTGAAGTCATCGAGCGTCGCCAAGAAGCGGTCGAGAAGACCCTCGAAGGGCTTGCCCGGCCCGCACTCGCGCATCACCATGTCGCGCAGGCCCTGCTCGCCAAAGAAGGCGCCCTCGGGGGCGCGGGCCTCGGTGGTGCCGTCGGTGTAGAGGATGAGCAGGTCGCCGGACTCAAAGCGCACACGGCCGTCGCGGTAGGAGATGTCGGGGAAGGCGCCCACGACGCCCGACTGCACGTCAAGGATCGAGATCTCGTCGCCGTGCACCAAAAGCGCGGGCGGGTGCCCGGCCGAGCAGTACGTGATGGTGCGCTTCTCCAGGTCGATGATGCCCACGAAGAGCGTGGCAAAGGTCTCGACGCGGGAAAAGCCCAGCAGGAAGTCGTTGAGCGAGCGCACCATGCGGGCCGGCGCCAGGCCCTCCCACGAGTAAGCGCCCAGCGCGGTCTTGACGGCCGCCGAGACCGAGGCCGCCTCAACGCCCTTGCCCGAGACGTCGCCCATGATCACGCAGGCGCGGTGCCCCGGCAAGCGGATGAGGTCATAGAAGTCGCCGCCCACAAAGGCCGCCGCCGTGGCAGACGAATAGATGCCCTGTGCCGTGATGCCCTCGACGTCCTGCAGCTCGTTTCTCATACCCAGCTGCAGGGCCTGCGAGATGCGCTTGTCCTGGGCGCGGGCCTCCTCGCCCTGCGCGATGTCGCGCACGTCGGCGGCAAAGCGCACGAGGAAGGAGTGCTCTACCTCGTCGATGGGCTCGGAGCCGTCGGGGCGAAGCATCAGGTAGGCGCGCCTCGCGCCACCGATCTCGCCCAGGTCGACAAGGGCGCCGTAGCAGGGCTCGCCCAGCCCGTGGAGCACCTGCGAAAGGCCCGCGGAGGGCCGCAGGTCCACCACGGCCGCGCCGTCGGTCACGAAGCCGGCCACGACGTCGTCGATGTTGGCGAGAAGGTCGTGTTTGCCCGTCAAGGGCAGCTCGGCCGAGACCGTGCCGTCGGTGTCCACGCCCAAGGGAACGAGAGCCGCCTCGAGCTCGGCCGCGACCTCGTTCAAGATCTCGTCCAGGCGCTCGAGGGCGCTTTGGGAATCCGCCCGCGCGCCCGAGCCGTCCGCCACCGAGAGAAGCTCTTCTCGCAGGTCGTTTTGAAGCGTGTCCAGCCTCGCCGCCTTCTGCGAGCGCAGGCTCGCGAAGGCGCCCACCAGCTGCACAGACAGGTAATGCCCCATCGAGTTGAGAAGCCCCGCGTCCTCTTTGAAGAGGGGGTGCTGCTTTTCCCAGCCCACCTCGATGATCGCGATGACGTGCCCGCCAAACCACACGGGCACCACCATGAAGCTCGTGAACGGCGGCAACAGCGACGCCTTGATCTTTATGACCTCGCGCGTGTCCTCGTTCACGATGTTGCGGTAGGTGAGCTTGCCCGCGCGCAGCTCGTCCGAGGTGGGCGCCTGGACGCGCAGGCGCACGGTGCGCCCCTCACGCGTGGCGATGGCCTCGACGGTGCGGCCAAACGTCATGAAGCGCGGCGTGCGGGACACGTCGAGGCCCCGGCTCGCGCCGCGCAGCCTAAAGCCGTCGGACTCGGCCAGGTAGGCCAGGGTGCCGTCGGCCTCCATGGTCTCGCTGATCTCGTCCAGCACGCGGCCAAAGAGCTCGCCCATGTCGGCGGTGTCGATGGTGTCCAGCACGATCTTGAAGGCGCCCGAGAGCCTCTTGTTGGCGCGCTTGAGCTCCTCGAAGGCGCGGTCGTACTCGCGCCCGGCGTCGTTGATGGCACCGGCGCTTCTCCCCACCAAAAGGTAGGTATCGCCCGGCGCATGCACGCGCTCACAGCGCACGCGCAGCACCTCCTGCAGGCCCTCGGCGTTGCGGCACGATGCCAAAGAGGTCGACCCGTCGCACGCAAACGGCAGGTCATCCGGCGAGAAGCTCATGGGCACGGCCGTCTCGCCGCCGTCTCCCTCAAGATCCGGGAAGAGCGAGCGAACGTCGGCCCCCACGAGCTTCTCCTGCTCAAAGCCAAAGACATGCGTGGCCTCGTCGTTGGCGAGAAGTACCCGGCCGGCCCCGTCAAAGACCAGCACGACCTCGCTCGTTAGCTGCAATAAACAGGAGAGGGTGCCAATAAGACTCCCCTCCCCTATGCCTTCCACGTGACGTTTGGATAGCGCGCCTTTTGGCATATGAGAACCTAATCTGTTTGGTAAAGCTGCTCTGCGGACAAAAACGTCAGTCCAGTATCGCGCAACTTGATCTCCAACGGCTCGCCGGTGACCTTAACCACATCGATTGTGCGCTCGTCCACCGAGCAGGTATAGGCGTACTCAACGTTGAGGTCGCACGACGCCAGGCGGTCAAGCAGGTGCCCCAGGGCGCCGGGGATGTTGTCTACCTCGATGGCCACGACCTTGCAGCACATGGCGTTGTAGCCGTTGGCAATGAGCATCGCCGCCGTGGAGCGGGGCTTGTCGCAAATGACGCGGATAATGCCAAAGTCAACGGTCTCGGCAACCATAAGGGCATGGATCTGGACGTTTTGGTCGCCCAGCAAGTGGCACATCTTGGCAAGTTTGCCCGGGCCGTCGGGAAGGCAAACGGTGACCTGTTCAACCATAGTGACTCCTTAGCTGTTCTCGCTAGACATCTAGCTGAGAAGAGCCTACCCGCAACAAAACTCGTGTTTCGTAATGTGACGCGAGGGTAACGAGGAATTCTCGCTTTGGACTTAAAACGAAAACGGGTCTTCCGAAGAAGACCCGTTTGAATTCGTGGTGTCGGAGGCGGGACTTGAACCCGCACGACCGTTGAGTAGTCACTAGCACCTCAAGCTAGCGCGTCTGCCAATTCCGCCACTCCGACTTGGTCGCGCTTTTGCGCGAGAAAGAATATAACACCTTGGTCAAACAAAGCGCAAGCCCTAATTTCTAAAAAGTTTGAATTAGTTGGAAAAGGGCTGGTAAAGCAACTAATTCTCGTGCCGATTAAAGCTCAATCGACGAACCCTTGATGGGGTTGGGCGCCGCCATGTGGCACGCGCAGAAGTGGCCGGGCTCGACCTCGCGAAACTCCGGGCGCTCCTGCGAGCACTTCTCGCAAGCCAGCGGGCAGCGCGTGTGGAAACGGCATCCCGAGGGGGCGTTGATCGGCGACGGCGGGTCACCGGCCAAGATGATACGCTTGCGCGAGGCCTGGACATCGGGGTCGGGCACGGGCACGGCCGAGAGAAGCGACTGGGTGTAGGGGTGGAAGGGCGTGTCGTAGAGCTTCTTCCAGTCCGCGTACTCCATCATGCTGCCCAGGTACATGACGCCGATGTTGTCCGAGATGTGCTGGACGACGGACAGGTCGTGGGCGATGAAGAGATAAGCGGTGCCGGTCTCCTTCTGAAGGTCGTTCAAGAGGTTCAAGACCTGCGCCTGGATGGACACGTCCAGGGCCGAGACGGGCTCGTCGCAGATGATCAGCTTGGGCTTCAAGGCAAAGGCGCGCGCGATGCCGATGCGCTGGCGCTGGCCGCCCGAGAACTCGTGCGGGTAGCGGTTGATGTGCTCGGGGTTCAAGCCCACCATATCAAGAAGCTCGCGCACGCGGGCCTCGCGCTTGGCCGGGTCGGTGATGACCTTGTGGATGATCAAAGGCTCAGAGACGATCTCGCCGATGGTCATGCGGGGGTTCAGCGACGCGTAGGGGTCCTGGAAGATGAACTGCATGTTGCGGCGCATCTCCTTGAGCTCCTTCTTGTTCATCTGGGCGACGTCTTTGCCCTCGAAGAACACCTGGCCGCTCGTGGGGCGGGTAAGGCGCATGATGCAGCGGCCCGTCGTGGACTTGCCGCAGCCCGACTCGCCTACCAGGCCAAAGGTCTCGCCGGGGTAGATGTCAAACGAGACGTCGTCAACGGCGTGGACGGCCTTGTTGGAGAAGCGCTTGCCAAAGAAGCCGGAATCCACGGCGAAGTCCTTGCACAGGTGCTGGACAGAGAGCAAGGGAGTGCGTTCATCGGTCATTTATGCCTCCCCTCCCTTCTGGGTACGGGAATTCTCGGGCGCGTTAGCCTCGACGAACTTCTCGTCGGCGGCGTAGTGGCAGCGCGAGAAGTGGCCCGGGGCAACCTCGACGCGGCCGGGCTTCTGGGAGCGGCACTTGTCGGTGGCAAACGGGCAGCGCGGGCTAAACGAGCAGCCCTCGGGAACGTTCAGCAGCGAGGGCGGGTTGCCGTTGATCGGGGTCAGCGGGCGCTTCTCGTCACCCTCGGCCTTGGGGATGGAGTTCATGAGGCCCCAGGTGTAGGGGTGGTGAGGCTCGTAGAAGATCTGGTCGGCGGTGCCCATCTCGACGGGGGCGCCGGCGTACATGACCATGATCTTGTCGGCGACGTCGGCCACGACGCCCAGGTCGTGGGTGATCATGATGATCGCGTTGCCGTTCTCTTCCTGCATCTTCTTCATGAGCTCGATGATCTGAGCCTGAATGGTGACGTCAAGAGCGGTGGTGGGCTCGTCGGCGATCAAGATGTCGGGGTCGCAGGCAAGGGCCATGGCGATCATGACGCGCTGGCGCATGCCGCCCGAGAACTGGTGCGGGTAATCCTTGACGCGCTGCTCGGGGTTGGCGATGCCCACCAGACGGAGAAGCTCGATGGAACGCTCGAGCGCCTGCTCCTTGGTATAGCCGCGGTGAAGGCGCAGGCCCTCGCCCAGCTGGCGGCCAATGGTGTAGACCGGGTTCAAGGACGTCATGGGGTCCTGGAAGATCATGGCGATGTCGTTGCCGCGGATGTGCTGCATCTCGGCCTCGGACATCTTAAGAAGGGACTTGCCGCGGTAGCGCACGTCTCCCCCCTCGATCTTGCCCGGGGGCATCTCGATGAGACCCATGATGGTAAGCGAGGTCACCGACTTACCCGAGCCGGACTCGCCGACGACGCCTAAGGTCTCGCCGCGGTCCAGGGTGTAGGACACGCCGTTGACGGCCTTGACCACGCCGTCTTGGGTGTGGAAGTACATCTTAAGGTCGTCGACCTCAAGCAGGTGGGAACCCTCGGGGACCGGCTGGTTCTTGAGGTCCTGGCTGGGATCGTATGTAGTCTTTTTTCCAAACATGGCTTATGCGTCCTTCATCTTAACGTCGAGGGCATCACGCAGACCATCGCCCAAAAGCGTAAACGCCAAGACGGTGGAAAGGATAGCCAGGCCGGGCATGATCATCAGCCAAGGCTCGGTGGACAGGTAGGTCTGACCGTCGGAAATGAGGTTGCCCCACGAGGGATCGGGGGGAACGACGCCCATGCCAAGGTAGGACAGGGAGGACTCGGTAAGGATGGCGCCGCCGATGCTCATCGTGGCGTAAACAACGATGGAGGCAACAGAGTTGGGGAAAATGTGGCGCACGATGATGCGCGCGTCCGAGGCGCCCATGGCACGGGCCGCGTCGACGTAGTCGTTCTCCTTGACCGACAGGATCGCCGAGCGAAAAACACGTGCGATCGAGGGCCAGCCCAAAAGGCCGATGGCGATGAAGACGTTTTGGATGCCGTTACCCAAGACGGCGATCATCGCGATGACGAACAGCGTATACGGGAAGGCCATGAAGATATCGGCCAGTCGCATGACGATGGTGTCCCAAATGCCGCCGTAGTACGCGGCGACGGCACCCATCACCAGGCCGATCGCGGTCGAGATCGCCGTGGCGAGAAGACCAACGGCCAAAGACACGCGCGCGCCGTAGATGACGCGGCACAAGACGTCGCGGCCCAGGGTATCGGTGCCAAAGGGGTGCTCGGCAGACGGGGCCAGGCGGGAGTTGGCCGTCATGGTCGTGGAGTCGGCGGCGGTGGGGTCGCCCAGCCACTGCGGGGCCCACAGGTCTGCCGTCAGGGCCACCAGCACGATGAAGATGATCCACACGATAGAGATCATCGCGAGCTTGTTCTTCTTAAGGCGCTTCCAGGCGTCCCTCCAAAGGGTGCGCGCCTCGGCCGGCTTGGTTGCCTTGGGGCCTGCGGGCTCCTTGATCTCGTCGTTGTCGACGACCTGCTCGTTCTGCATTTCTTCAGCCATTCAGCACACCTCCTTATTTCTCTTTGCTCGAGCTGTCAAAACGGATACGCGGGTCAAGGAAGGCGTAGCTCACGTCGACGATCAGGTTGATGACCATAACCAAGACGACGATGACGGTGACCGAGCCCAAAACGATCGGCCAGTCGCGCTGGGAGATCGCTCGGTAGGTCTCGTTACCGACGCCCGGCCAGTTGAAGACCGTCTCGGTAAGGATGGCGCCGGCCATCATGCCGCCGAAGTCGTTGCCAATATAGGTGACGACGGGGATAAGGGCGTTCTTGAGCGCGTGGTGCCAAATGACCGACTTGCGAGAAAGGCCCTTTGCACGAGCCGTGCGGATGTAGTCCTGGTTCATGACCTCAAGCAGCTGCGAGCGCATGATGCGGGCGGTGTATGCCGTGGACACGGCGGCCAGGGTAACGGACGGCAAGATGTAGTAGACCCAGCTCTGGAACTCCGAGTACGGCGAGAAGTCCGCAGAGACGGGCAGGTAGAAGGCGCCGTCGGTGGCGTTCTTAAGCACGACGCCAAAGAAGAGCTGGAGCAACATGCCCAGCCAGAAGGCAGGCATTGCAACAAGGATGGAAGTGATGAGGGTGACCAGCACGTCCCAGAACGAGTAGCGCTTGATGGCCGAGATCATGCCCGCGCCGATGCCGATTATCGTCTCCAAGATAATGGCCACGATGGCGAGCTTGATCGTGTAGGGGTACTTGGCGAGCAAGATGTCTGCCACGGCCTGGCCCTTACGCTGGTAAGAGGTGCCCAAATCGCCCTGGAGAAGACCGGTGACGTACATGACGTAGCGCTTCCACATGGGCGTCTCGACAGGGTTGCCGGCGTCGTCGTAGACGACGTTTCCGGAGTCGTCGGTCTCTACCAGGTGATAGGTAACGCGCAGGTTGAGCTCGGTGGTGGCATCGAGCTTCTTCTCGCCTGCCATGAGCTTGATCGGATCGCCAGGAACGATGTTCTCGAGCGCAAAGAGAATCAGCGTCACGCCCAGAAAGACCGGGATGAACTGTACGATGCGCTTAAGGATGTACTTTCCCACGATATCCCCCCTCTACAGATTGAACTTCCAACTTCGTTGCGCTGTTATCGGGCCTTCCCGCGAAAGTCCCGCGTCTGGTTGGAAGGACAGACAACAGCACAACATCCTAAAACTAAGAACGGCAACGGGACATCGACCGACAAGGGCCGATGTCCCGTGCTGTTCCTATGTCCTACTAAATCAAGACAGGAGCCTTAACGCTTAAGCAGAGAGCTCGGCGTTCTTGAGGTCGGCCTTGCCCTGGGCATCGTAGTACAGGGTCTTGGTGCGCTCGGAGCCAAGGTGCACGTGAGAGTAGAACATGATCGGGATGATCGGCATGTCCTCGGCGATCTTGTCGTTGATGGCGCGGTAAGCGGCCTTGCGCTCGTCCTCGTCGGTGATCTGGCGGGCGGCCAGGGTGTCGGCGTCAACGGTCGGGTTGTTGTAACGCGAGTAGTTGTTGTCGGCAGACGAGAAGAAGTTGGGGTAGATGAAGTTGTCCATGGTGGGATAGTCGGCGATCCAGCCAAGACGGCCAACCTGGAAGTTGCCGTCGGTCAGGCCAGAGAGGTAAGCCGCCCACTCCTGGGACTGCTGGGTCACCTTGAAGCCCACGGCCTCGAGGTCGGCCTGGATGCAGGACATGATGTCCTCGTGGCCGCCGCCGGAGTTGTAGGAAAGGGTGATCTCGGTGCCGGCAAGGCCGTTCTCGTCAACGATCTTCTGAGCGGCGTCCTTGTCGTACTTGGCGTACTCCCAGGCGTTGGCCTTGCTGTCGATGATCGGCGGGAAGATGTTGTCGGCAGGCTCACGCACGCCCTCGAAGAGGGTGTCGACGATGTTCTGGCGGTTGATGGCCAAGGACATGGCGTGACGCACGTTGGCGTCCTGCATGGTGGCGTCGTCCATGTTGAGGACCAGGTAGTAGATGGAGCCCTCGGCGCCGGTGAGGCACTGCTTGCCCGGGGTCACGGTGTAGCCGTCGTCGGACTCGCCGTACTCGGAGATGAGGTCCTTGATCTGGCCGGTGGGCATCTGGCAGAAGTCCATGTTGCCAGCCTTGAACTCGCTCAGAGCGGTCTTGGGGTCCTTCTGGATGGAGAAGTTGATGGCGTCGAGCTTAGCGGCGTCGCCGTAGTAATCATCGTTGCGGACAACGTTGATGTACTGGCCGGACTCCCACTTGCCGTCCATCTTGAAGGCGCCGTTGCCGATGGGGGCCAGCAGGAACGACGCGGGGTCGTCGAGGGCGGCCTGCGGCACGGGGGCAAGGCCGGGGTGGCAGCAAACGACCAGGAAGTCGGCCATAGGATCGGTAAGGGTGACCTCGAAGGTCTTGTCGTCCTTGGCAACCAGGCCAGAGATCTCGGTGGCGTTGCCCTTGGAGAACTCGTCATAGCCGGCGATGGGGGCAAGGTGGTAGCCGATCTCGCCGGGGGTCTCCATGCTGGGGTCGGCCAGGCGCTCCCAGCCGCGCTTGAAGGAAGCGGCGTCCACGGCGTCGCCGTTGTGGAACTTGGCCTCCTTCAAAGTGAAGGTGAAGACCTTGCCGTCGTCGGAGATGGTCCAGGACTCGGCAGCGGCGGGGACGACCTCGGACTTCTTCCAGTCGTAGCTCACCAGGGAGTCAAAGAGGCAGTGGCCGACCTGGGTGCCCTCGGACTCCTGCAGGTTGTAGGGGTCGATAGCGACGGGGTCAGAGATGTAGAACTTGAAGGTGCCGCCGGTAGAAGCGGTGTCGGTGCTGGTGGTGCTGCTGCTAGAAGAGCTGGAGCTGTTCTTACCGCAAGCGGCAAGGGCAGCAAGAGCGCTGGCAGCGAGGCCACCCTGGACAAAGGTGCGACGAGAAACGACGCCACCAAACCTGTCGAGAGCCATATATTCCTCCTCCTGCTAATACGGGCTGGGCATCCTTTATGCCCTAAGTAACCCGCATTCCTCACACGGCGTAAGAGCCGTGTCAATAAAGGCTTATGTACCTTACCGTAATTTGGAACGCACTTTCTGAATATTCGTCAATTGTTACGGCTTATTTAACAAAACTGTGCCGTTTATCGAAAAAAGAAGACGGTTCCCCGTCTTCTTTGATTAGGTTCGTGAAGTTGTGGTGTGCAAAATGCGCGATTTAGCTGATCGTGCTGATCGTGCCGAGCGGGAACGTGAGCGCCATGACAACGATGCACACGATGAAGACCACGGTGGTGATGACGGTCAGGCGGTCGAGGTTCTTCTCCCAAATGCCCGAGCCCGAGGCCGAGTTGTACAGAGAAGAGGCGATCATGTCGGAGACGCCGGTGCCCTTGCCGGAGTGCATGAGCACGAGGATGACGGTGAGGACGCCAGAGATGATGAGAAGCGCGAGGAGAATGATGTTGAGCGGGTTCAAAAGAGCTCTCCTTTAGAGGGTCGGTTCATACAAGGAGAAATAGTAGCACACATAACGAGAAAGGGGCGGCTCGCAAGAGCCGCCCCCATCAATGGTGCGCAAATAAGCCGCATTTAGGCTACATGGCCGCCTTGACCATAGCGGCGAAGGAATCGGCCTTGAGGGAAGCGCCGCCCACGAGGGCGCCGTCCACGTCTTCCTTCTCGAGGAAGCCGGCGACGTTCTCGGGCTTGGCGGAGCCGCCGTAAAGGACGCGGATGCCGTCGGCGGTCTCCTGGCCAAAGATCTCGACCAGGGTCTTGCGGATGGCGCCGCAGACCTCCTGGGCGTCGTCGGCAGTGGCGGTCTTGCCGGTGCCGATGGCCCAGATGGGCTCGTAGGCGATGACGTACTTGGAGGGATCGGTGATCTCGAGATCCTTAGTATCGGCCTTGATCTGCTCGACGACGAACTCGACGTGCTTGCCGGCCTCGCGGACCTCAAGGGACTCGCCGCAGCAGCTGATGGGCACGATGCCGTGGGCCATCAGGACCTTGGCCTTCTTGTTGATGTCCTCGTCGGTCTCGCCAAAGTAGCCGCGACGCTCGGAGTGGCCGATGATGCAGTAGGTCGCGTTGACGGCCTCCAGCATGGAAGGAGCGGTCTCGCCGGTGAAGGCGCCGGACTCCTCGAAGTAGACGTTCTGGGCGCCCAGGGCAAAGGGGGCAGAAGTCTGGTCGATGACCTCGGAGACACCCTTGAGGTCGACGGTGGGCGGGCAAACGACGACGTCGACGTCACCGGTGCCGTCCTTGAGCTCATCGGCAAGGCCCTGAGCGAGAACAACGCCCTCGCTGTAGGTCTTGTTCATCTTCCAGTTGCCAGCGATCATACGGTTACGCATCGAGAAGCGCCTCCACTCCGGGAAGAGCCTTGCCCTCGACGAGCTCCATGGAAGCGCCACCGCCGGTGGAGATCCAGCTCATCTTGTCGGCAAGGTTGAACTTGTTGACGGCCGCGACGGAGTCGCCGCCACCGATGATGGACGTGCAGTCGGACTCAGCGACGGCCTCGGCGACAGCCTGGGTGCCGTGAGCGAAGTTGTCGAACTCGAAGACGCCCATGGGGCCGTTCCAGAAGACGGTCTTGGCGCCCTTGATGGCCTCGGCGTAGAGCTCCTCGGTCTTGGGGCCGATGTCCATGCCCTCGCGGTCATCGGGGATGGCGTCGGAGGCAACGACCTCGGGCACGGCGTCCTCGCCAAAGTGATCGGCAACGCGGTTGTCGATGGGGAGAAGGATCTTGACGCCCTTGGCCTCGGCCTTCTTGAGCATCTCGCCGGCGCGCTCGACCCAGTCCTCTTCCTTCAGGGAGTTGCCCACGGTCATGCCCTGGGCCAGGAAGAAGGTGTAAGCCATGCCGCCGCCGATGATCAAGGTGTCGGCAGAGTCGATCAGGTGGTCGAGAACACCGATCTTAGAGGAGACCTTGGAGCCGCCGACGATGGCGACGAAGGGGCGCTCGGGCTCGGCGAAGATGCCGGTGAGGGTGTCGACCTCCTTCTCGAGCAGGAAGCCGGCGTAAGCGGGAAGGTAGGCGGCGGGGCCCACGACGGAGCCCTGGGCACGGTGAGCGGTGCCAAAGGCATCGAGAACAAAGACGTCGCCGTAGGAAGCGAGGGTCTTGGCGATCTCGGGGTCGTTCTTCTTCTCGCGCTTGTCGAAGCGGACGTTCTCGAGAACCAGGATGTCGCCCGGCTCGAGGGCGGCGACGGCCTCGGCGGCCTTCTCGCCGTAGGTGTCCTCGACGAACTTGACCTCATAGCCGGTGAGCTCGGCGAGCTTCTCGGCGGCAGGGCGCAGCGACAGCTCGGGCTGGAAGCCGGTGCCGTCGGGACGGCCAAGGTGGCTCATGAGGATGACCTTGGCGTTGTGCTCCTTGAGGTACTGGATGGTGGGGATAGCGGCGCGGACGCGGGTGTCGTCGGTGACGACGCCGTCCTTCAGGGGCACGTTGAAGTCAACGCGCATAAGGACGCGCTTGCCGTCGACGTCGGCGTCGCGGACGGTCTTCTTGGTGAATGCCATGCGTTACTCCTTTTGCATAGGGACAAAAGAGAAGGGGCGCGGACGCGGCCCGAAAGCTGCGACCGCGCCCCTGCTGAAGCTAAGGTCGGAGCGAGAACTACGCGACGAACTTCTCGAAGTACTTGATGGTGCGGACCATCTGAGAGGTGTAGGAGTTCTCGTTGTCGTACCAAGAGGTGACCTGGACGAGGGACTGGCCGTTGCCGAGGTCCTGGACCATGGTCTGGGTGGCGTCGAAGATGGAGCCGTGGGTCTCGCCGATGATGTCGGTGGAGACGATGTCATCCTCGTTGTAGGCGAAGGTCTCGGAGATGGTCTCGGCGTAGGCCTTCATAGCGGCGTTGACCTCGTCGACGGTGACGGTCTTGTCAACGACGGCGTAGAGGTTGGTGATGGAGCCGGTGGGCGTCGGGACGCGCTGGGCGGCACCGATCAGCTTGCCGTTGAGCTCGGGGAGAACCAGGCCGATGGCCTTAGCAGCGCCGGTGGAGTTGGGGACGATGTTGACGGCGCAGGCGCGGGAACGACGCTTGT
>CAVKOL010000006.1:0-35462 GCA_963658035.1 Bacteroidaceae bacterium | reverse complement strand
GGCATGCTCGACTCGTTCCAGGCCGACCGCGGCCTTATCGCCACCATGTGCGACCACATCAAGGACGCCAACCGCATTGGCATCTACGACGGCGCCTACAAGTGCGTCGAGCTTGCCGCCAAAGGTCTCGAGTAGCCGAGAAGGGCGCGGCCTTCTCGCCAACACACGCAAGGACCGCGCCTAGAAAACCGCAGCTTAACCGCAGTGTTTAACCACTGCGTCGATCATGGCCTGGGCATCGGTCTGGGCCATGATTTCTGATGTGGCATCGGCGTCGATGAAGATGCCCAGGAAGGCCTGCAGGACGCCCACCTGGTCCTCGGCGTGCGCGAGAAGCCCCAGGTTGATGACCAGCTGCGCATCTACCAGGCCAGACCCAGCCATGCCGTCGAACTGCACCGGCTCCTTGGGCTTCACGATGGCGATGTAGGGCTTGGCGATGTGCTGGGGGTCGACGTGCGGCAGGGCCACGCCGATCGTCTCGCAGACAAGGCCGGTGGGGTAGCTTGCCTCGCGGTCGAGAATGGCCTGCAGCCAGCTATCCTTGACGTAGCCCAGCTCAAGCAGCTTGGCGCCCAGCTTGTTGAAGAGGTCGACGCGATCGGTGGCATCGAAGTCAAAGAAGACCAGCTCGGGCTTGAGAAGAGACGTGTCGATAGAGGCCATGGGTTTCTCCTTTTCTTGGCCGCGCGGCGCGGGCTACCGTCTTTCTTGCCGCAAAAGAGGGGCCCGTATCGTAAAAGACACGGACCCCATTAAACTAACGCGATTTGCGCGCGGGCGCTACTCGGCAGGCGTGGACTCAACCTGGGCCTGAGCGGCGTGCAGCTCGGCGGCCTCCTTGAGGATGCGCTTGCGGTTCCACAGGGCCAGAGCCAGGGTAGCCACGGCGCACACGACCAGGCCAGCGATGCCAAAGGCGCTGGAGGCACGGGTAATCACCCAGGTCAGCGGGTTGGCGCCGTCGCAGATGGACGAGATCGCGGCTGCGCCGCCCATGTCAAAGTCTACGTTGGCGGCGGCAGACGTGATCAGCGGCGAGAGGTCAGAGGCAATGTAGAAGCCCACGGCCAAGACTATGACGCCGGTGATCAGGCCGCGGAAGCCGTTCTCGTGCACGATCGGGGTCACCAGGACCAGCATGTAGGGAATGCAGGCCAGGTCGGCCAGGGGGACCACCTTGTTGCCGGGCAGGATAAAGGCCAGGAAGATAGAGACGGGGACCAGGATAAGCGCCATGGTAAGTGTCACGGGGTGGCCGGTGCCCACGGCCGAGTCAAGGCCAATGTAGATCTTGCCACGGTTCTGGAAGCGGGTCTGGATGAAGTTGGCGGCGGCCTCCTGGACGGGCATCAGGCCCTCCATCAACAAGGCGGCCATCTTGGGGATCAACACCATAACGGCGCCCATGAAGACGGCCATGGCCAGGATGCTCGGCTCGCCGTTCTCGCCGGGAAGAATGCCGTAGCCAGCCAGGATGCCAATGAGCAGGCCAATGATGGAACCGAGAAGAACCGGCTCGCCAAAGACGCCAAACTTGTCCTGCATGGTACGAACATTGATGTCGATCTTGTTGAGGCCGGGAATGCGGTCGATGACCCAGTTGACGGCGTAGGCGATGGGCGCATAGGCGCCGGCAAAGCCGTGGGGGATCGAGACGCCGGGCAGGCCCAGGGACTCCTCGACCATGGGAGCGGTCACGTCGCCGATGATCAAGACGATGACCTCGTTGATGATCGCGGCCGCGATGCCAAACATGACGTTGTTGGTCACGATGGCCACAAGCGCGCCGGTGAAAGCAAAGTGCCAGTAGTTCCAAATATCCACGTCGGCGGTCTGCGTGGTGTTGGTGAGCAGCATCACGATGTTGACGAGAAGACCCAGCGGAATGATGATCGTGCCCACGATGGAGCCCATGGCGATGGCGCTGGCGGCGGGCCAACCCACGTCCATGACGCTTAGGGACAGGCCAAAGCGCTCGACCATGGCGGTCACACCGGCGGCCAGATCGGTGCCCATGAGCTGGTTAATGACCAGGTTAAGGCCAATGAAGCCAATGCCCACGGTAAGGCCGGCCTTAAGGCTCTTGCCAAAGCCGGCGCCAAACAAAACACCCAGGATAGTCAAGACGATGGGCATCACGACCGAGACGCCCAGGCTCGACACGCCCGAGAAGAAAGAAACAACTGCGTCCATAATCACTCTCTCTACGCAGCGGCTACGGATGTGCGTCCGCGCCGCTTAAACAAACTGCAGGTAGATGACCTAGGCCGAAAGCGCGGCGAGGATTTTCTTCTCGGCATCGGCGCGACCCATACCGGTGAGGAAGGGAAGGCCACTCACAAACTCGCAGGGCAGGTTCGTGGGCGGGACGGTGGTGGCGACCAGCAGGTCGGCGTCGGCGCACTGAGAAGGGGCCTCGGCGATGGCGCACTGGACGATGCGGTAGGTGTTGGCCATGCCGTTGGAGTCCAGCAGGTCCTTGATCTTTGCGTTGACGGCGGTGGAGGTGGCCACGCCAGAGCCGCAGGCGACGACGATCTTCTTCATGTCTTTCTCCTTCCATGGTGCCGCTGAGCAGCACATTTTGCCGAAAAAATAATCCAAGTCTCATAGCGAAGACTTGGATTCAAAAAGCCTTATGGGTCGATTATGCCAGTCGCAGCCGGTCCAAGCCGGGGGCGATAAACGCGCCGCGGCCACTTGTTTACTGCTAGGGGAACAAGTACTTGTACCGCCTTTGATAGACAAATTGGTGAGAAGTGCACGACAGTTTGTCGCCCCGCCACGCCGCGGTCTTCTCCCCTATTCCGGCTGAAACGCGGTGCTTACCACAGCCTGACCGGGCGTGAGCCACGTGCTGCTCCACTCGATGGGCACGCCGTTGTCCAGGTGAATCGTCTGCTCAAGCACCAAAACGGCCGCCGACTCGTCGCAACCCAGGATAAGGGCGTGCTCGCGGCCCACCACGCGCGCGTGGTAGCGCATGCTCGAATAGCGGATCTTGCGGCCCGAGCACTCCTGCACCGCGTCAAACAGCGAGACCTGCGTGAAGTCGATGAGGTCAAGGCCCGGACAGGCGCGCAGGTTGGACCAGCTCTCTTGACACAGGACCGGCTGGCCCTCGACGGTGCGCACGCGGCGCAGGAGCAAGGCGTAGTCCGGCTCGTCATAGCCCAGCTCGTGGGCCACGTCTTGCGGCGCCATGGTCACGCGGCGCTCCAAGACCTCGGTCTTGAAGTCCATGCCCTGCTGGTGCAGGGACTCGGCAAAGGAAAGCGGGCGCATGCCGGCCGGGTGCGTGAGGCCCGCCTTGGCCACAAAGGTGCCGGCGCCGTGGCGCTGCACCAGCAGGCCCTCGTCTACCAGGGACTTGATCGCACGGCGAACCGTGCCACGTGAAACCTCGAAGGCGGCCATCAGCTCGTGCTCGGAAGGAATCTTGCTGTCCTGCGCCCATTCGCGCGAGTAGACCTTCTCGCGTAGGAAATCGGCCAGCTGCACGTGCAAGGGCGTGCCGCTTGCAGAATTGAGTTGGTGCTCGTTGATGTCAGCCGCCATGCCCGTCCTTCTACTTGTCTATTGATTACAAGACAACTACAGCTGTAGGAATGTACAATCAGTGTACAAGTTAGCAGCCCCTACATCAATTCAACACATTTGGCGACCCCCGTCACAATCGCCCAAACATAAAAAAGCTCCCCGGCACAACAGCACCGAGGAGCCCTAAAAACCAGTCGAACCCTCTTACGCCGGGTCGACCTCAACCGTGCCGTTCTCGCGCACGTGCACACGACCGGCGGCGAGAAGCCCCACGACCTCGGGGTACAGCTCGTGCTCGATCGCGTGGATGTGGGCCTCAAGCTCGTCCACATCCCAGCCTTCCTCGACCACAAGCGCGCGCTGGGCAATGATCGGCCCGCAGTCGTACTTGTCATCGGCAAAGTGGACCGTCACGCCGGTGACCTTGACGCCGTAGTCAAAGGCGTCCTGGATGGCGTGCGCCCCCTTGAAGCTGGGGAGAAGCGCCGGGTGCAGGTTGACGATGCGGTTGGGGAACGCGTCCAGCAGCGGGCGACGAACCATGCGCATGTAACCGGCCATGATGACGTACTCGCAGCCCGCGTCCAGCAGGGCCGTGGCGATCTTGGCGTCGGCGGCCTCGGCGTCGGCCGCGTACTCGGCCTTCTCCATGACCAGCAGCGGCAGGCCCGCCTCTTGGGCGCGCTCGATGCCGCGCACACCGGGGCGACTCGAGACAACCAGGGCAATCTCGGCGTTCAAGCTGCCGTCGGCAATGCGGTCGATCAAGGCCTGCAGGTTAGTGCCCGAGCCGCTGATAAGCACGCCGATCTTTAGCGGCGCGTCGTCTTCGACCATGCGGCACACGCCGCCCTCGCAGCACCAGTGGCTCATCGGTAGGTCACCTGGCCCGAGCCCTCGACGCACTCGCCCATGACAAACGGCTCGAAGCCCTGCTCGCGCAGCTTCGTCTCGACCTCGGCCTGGTCGGCGGGGTCGCAGATGATGCTCATGCCAACGCCCATGTTGAAGGTCTTGTAGGCCTCGTCGGGGGTAAGGCCCGCGGCCTTGACCATGTACGGGATGACGGGAGGCATGTCCCAAGCCGGGCCGTCCTCGCCGCCGCGGTACACCACGGCGTCAACGTTGCCGGGCAGGGCGCGGTTGAGGTTCTCGGTGATGCCACCGCCGGTGATGTGGGCCATCGCGTGGATGGGGGCACCGGCGCGCAAGGCAGCCACAAGGCCGCCGGCGTAGATCGTCGTGGGACGCAAGACGGCGTCGGCCAGGGACTCGCCGCCCAGCTCTGCCAGGGGCTCGTTGAGCTCCTCGACGGTCTTGCCCTCGATGGCCACCTTGCGCACCAGCGAGTAGCCGTTGGAGTGGATGCCAGAGGAAGGCAAGCCGAGAATAACGTCGCCTACCTTGACCTTCTCGGGCCCGATCATCTTGGGACGGTCGACGACGCCCACCACAAAGCCGGCCAGGTCGTAGTCGTCGGGGTTCATGACGCCGGGGTGCTCGGCCATCTCGCCGCCAACCAGGGCGCAACCGCTCTTCTTGCAGCCCTCGGCGATACCCTTCACGATCTCGGCCACGTGCTCGGCGCGCAGCTTGCCAATGGCCACGTAATCCAGGAAGAACAGCGGCTCGGCGCCGATGGGCACCACGTCGTCGACGCACATGGCAACCAGGTCCTCGCCCACGGTGTCGTGGCGGTCAAGCAGCTGCGCGATGGCGAGCTTGGTGCCCACGCCGTCGGTGCCCGAGACCAGCACCGGGTCCTCCATGTCCTTGAAGCCCTTCATCGAGAAGCACGAGCCAAAGCCGCCCAAACCGCCAATGACCTCGGGGCGGTTGGTCGCCTTGACGGCGTCCTTAATGCAGTCGACGGCGCGGGCGCCCTCGGCGGTGTCGACGCCGGCCTCGGCGTACGTAATGTGCTTGGACTCTGCCATGCTTTACATCTCCTCGTTCTCTTCGATGACCTCTACCAGGACATCTTCGATGTTCATCTGCGAATCGGGACTCTCGGGGTTAAGGTTTTGCGGCTCGTAGCCCGGCAGGAACTTCTCCTCGTAGAAGCTGCGCGGGATGGCCACGGGGTACTCGCCGGTAAAGCACGCCTTGCAGTACCCGGTCTTGGGCACGCACTCCAGCAGGCCCTCGGTGGAAAGGAAGCCCACCGAGTCGGCACCGATGTAGTCGCGGATCTGCTCGAGCGTCATGTTGGCGGCGATCAGCTGGTCCTGGTCGGCGGTGTCGATGCCGTAGAAGCACGGCCACTTGACCATGGGCGAGGCGGAGCGCACGTGAACCTCGGTGGCGCCGGCCTCCTTAAGCAGGCGCACGATCTGGGCCGAGGTGGTGCCGCGCACGATGGAGTCGTCCACCATGACCAGGCGCTTGCCGCGCACGACGTCTGCCAGGGCGTTGAGCTTGAGACGAACGCCCAGCTCGCGAAGCTCCTGCGTGGGCGCGATGAAGGTGCGGGCCACGTAGCGATTCTTGATCAGGCCGGTGCCGTACGGGATGCCGGATTCCTCGGCAAAGCCCTCGGCAGCCGGTGTGCCCGAGTCGGGCACCGAGATAACCAGGTCGGCGTCGACGGGCGTCTCTTTTGCCAGGCGGCGGCCCATGTTGTGGCGCATGAGGTAGATCGACGTGCCGTCCTTGATGGTGTCGGGACGCGAGAAGTACACGTTCTCAAAGATGCAGTTGCACAACTGGCGAGGCACGCAGCCCTGCTCGCTGCGCAGGCCGTCGTCAGAGATACGAATAATCTCGCCGGGCTTGACCTCGCGCACGTACTCGGCGCCGGCGATGTCCAGGGCGCACGTCTCAGAAGCGACGACCCAGCCGTCGTCGCCCAGCTTGCCCAAAACCAGCGGACGAATGCCGTGCGGGTCGCGGAAGGCGTAGAGGGCGTTCTCGCGGACAAGGACCATCGCGTAGCCGCCCTCGAGCATGCGCATGGTGTGCGCGATGCCCGTGCGCAGGCGGTGGCCGCGCTGGGTGAAGTAGCCGATGAGCTTGGCCGCGACCTCGCTGTCGGTGTTGGACCTAAAGGGGATGCCCATCTCGATGAGTTCGTGGCGCAGGCTGTCGAAGTTGACCAGCGTGCCGTTGTGGGCCAGCGCGATGATGACGTCGTTAATCATCGAGAGGTGGGGCTGCGCGGACTCCCAGCCCTTGGCGCCGGCGGTGCCGTAGCGGCAGTGGCCGCAGGCGAGCTTGCCGGGCATAGCCGAGAGGTCGGCGTCGGTGAAGACCTGCGTGACCAGGCCCAGGTCCTTGCGGACAAGGACGGTCTTGCCGTCACCCACGGCGATACCCGCCGAGTCCTGGCCGCGGTGCTGCAGCGCGCGCAGGCCAAAGTAGGTGATGCGGGCAACGTCGCGGCCCGGCGCCCATACGCCAAAGACGCCGCATTCCTCGTGGAGCTTGTCGTCGTCGTTGAGCCCCTCGTCGTTGAGCTTAACGTCCTCGCAAGAGTTGTTTGCCACTGTTTTCTCGGTTCCTCTCCAAAAATCAGGGCCAATGGTCTCAAACGCAAAGACCGCCCGCAGGCGGTCTTGGGGTATGGCTTATGCCTCGGTGCTCGTGGCCTCGGCGGCATTGTCCTGGGCGGCGTCGGTCTGGGTCGCGGAGTCGGTGCTTGTGGTCGCGTCCTGGACCTCGCTCTTAATGGCGCAGACCAAGATGGTGCGGCCCGTCTCGTTGCCAGAGTAGTTGCAGGTGCACAGCGTTAGCACGTGGTTGGCCTTGGTGATGGCCGTGGCCGCGTCGCTCTTCTTGGTGACGGCCTTGGCGAGAAGCCCGCTTAGGTAGCTGCGCCACTCGTCGTCGGTCGCAAAGGTGAACTGGCGCACGTTCTCGTCATCGCCCGTGGTTTTGTAGACAAACAGCGGCTCTAGCTCGTAGTTTGCCTGCTCGGTCACGTACCAAACGGTGTCCACGCTGTCGAGCATGCCCTGGGTGTCCATGTCTGCCACCGGCTTGAACATGGCACCGTTTCGCAGGTGGTGGCCATAGATGATGGTCTGGTTGTCCGCTAGGCCAGACGAGCTGTTCTCGTAGTCCATGAAGACCTGGCCGCCCAGCGAGTAGTTGCCCTCGGCGTTGGTGTGCAGATAGGCGTCGTTATCGGCGCCCTGGTAAACCGGGAAGCTCACCGTGGTGTTGGGAATCTGAACCCAGCCCACGACCTCGCTGTTCACAGCCTTAAGAGCGGCCCAGTCAACCACCGGCGGGGTGCTGCCAGAGTCGTCGATCGTGGCGTACTGCGCCAGCTTCTCGTTGATCTGGTCCTGCTCGGCGTACTGGTTTTGGTTGTACAGGTAGATGCCGCCCGCCACCAGCAAAAGCACGATTCCCACCACAAACAGGCAGGCCGAGATAATGCGGTTGCGGCGCTTCTTGGGATCCTTATTGCGGCGACCCTTAAGGTCGTAGGGGTCCGTCTCGGCAAAGTGGTTGTTGCGGCGGTTCTTGCCGCGGGTCTTGCCATCGGCCTGGCCCACAACCGAGACGTAGCCCGTCGCGGTCTGGCCCGAAACGGCGGCGTGGGAGTGCTGGTTGCCGCGCGGGGCGTGGTAGGACTCGTCGCCGCCGTTCATGTGGCCGCCGGTGTAGACCGGGGTGTTTGCCTGGCGAGAAGTGCGCCTGCCCTGCTCGTCGCCGGATTCTTTGAAGTGACTTGCCATGCCTTATGCCTCTGCCATAGCTTTCTTGAACTCGACGATCTTCTCGCGATACTCGGGCATGGTGGCCGCAAGGATCTGCGTGGCGTAGATGGCCGCGTTCTTGGCGCCGTTAATGGCAACGCAGGCCACGGGCACGCCAGAGGGCATCTGCACCATAGAGAGCAGCGAGTCCATGCCGCCCAGGTCAGAGGTCTTCATGGGCACGCCAACGATGGGCAGCGGGGTGTAGGCGGCAACAACGCCGCCCAGGTGAGCGGCCTTGCCGGCGGCGGCGATGATGACCTTGATGCCGCGGTCGGCCGCAGTGCTGGCCCACTCGTGGACCTTGGCGGGATTGCGGTGGGCGCTCGCGATCACGAGCTCGTAGGCAACGCCCAGCTCCTCGAGCTGCTTGGTGCACGCTTCCATAACGGGGAGGTCCGACTTAGAACCCATGATGATGCCAACGAGCGGCTGGTCTGCCATGTCGCCACGTTCCTTCCACTAAGGTGCCGCGGAAATGCGCACACACTGTTTAGAACATTCCTCAGTATACGCAAGCTGCGGTGATATGACCAAGAAGAAGGGCTGTGCTGCGCACTACAGACAAAAACCAACCACCACCGAGTGGTCCGTCGTAAGCACGTGGGTCGAGTAATCGGATCCCGCGGTGCTCACGCAGATGTTGTGCTCGGCGCTCTCGGAGTCGGGCGTGCGCGTCCACCAGTACTTGTCGGTGGTGCCGGTGACCTCAAGCGCCTCGTTGGAGGTACCCCAGGTGACGTTTTGATCGGCAAAGTAGGCGTACTGCTCGCCTTCCGGCTTGTAGGTGGTACTGCGAGAATAGCCCGTGGGGATGGTGCCAAAGATCTCGGTCAAGGAAGGGGTCCACAAGGTGTCGGTCGTGGTGGTCTGCGAGCCGGTCGCAGAGTAAGAGGGGTTCGCGGCCTTCTCGGCATCCTGGATAACGTCGGTGACCTCGTCTGGGAACTTGGCGAGAAGGTCTTTGTTCATCCACTCGCGCAGGGCGCTGTTCTCCCAATCGGCGTTGGAACCCTCGTACTCCATGATGCGCTTGGTGCCGGCGCTGTTGACGGCCAGGAAGGTGATGCCCGCCTTGCCGCCGTCGGCCAGGTTGTCCTGCCTAAAGCCGGCGATGCGCATGTAGAGGGTGGTGCCTCCGGTGAGTTCGACTTCCTTGATCTGGGTGCCGTCGAGCTTGCCCTTGGAGTCGCACAGGTTGTAGCTGGCAGCAATCTTTAGGCCGTCGTCGTCGCTGTCGGCGGAGGCGATGGCCTTGGCGATGGTCGAGAGTTCTTCCCAGGTGTAGTCCTCGACAGAGGCCTTGGTGGCAACGCCGGCGACTGCCAGGTCCTTCTCCTCTTCCTGGGGCTCTTCCTGGGTGGTGGTCGCCTCTTCCTCGACGGGGGTCTCCTCGGCGCGGATGTACTCGGTGTAGTCCTTGCCGCCGTCGTCAAAGAACTTGATGGCGCCGGTGGCAAAGCCCACACCCAGCGCCGCCACAATAACAACCAGGATACCCACGACCACCAGGACGCGGGCGTTGGTCACATGGCCGCTGTGGCGATACGTGCGGGCGGCCGTGGCCGGGGCGTACAGGTTGTCTGTTTGGTCGGGCGACTTGGCGGCGTAGGTGCCGGGCATCGAGAACTGCGCGGTGTCGCCGGCATCGGCGTAGTCGTCCTCGTAGTCGTCCTGGTACTCATTGGCGTATTCGTCCTGGTAGGTGAGGTCTTCTTCCTCGGCAAAAAGCTCCTCATCTTCGACGGGGTCGACGGGCGGCCACTCTTCGATCGGGGCGGGGGCGGGCACAGGGGTGGGCTCGGGTGCAACGGCCGGCTGCGGCTCGGGCGCCGGGGCCTCGGCCTGCGGCATACCGGACATCGCGGCTTCCTTTGCGGGCTGCGGGTCCTCGGCCATTCTCGCCGTAAGCTTTGACCACAGGCTGGCCTTCTTGGGCTTTACGTTTTGCTCGGCCTCATCTACCTGGGCGGGAACCGCCCACGAAGAGTTCTCGGGCCAGGCAAACTCCTGCATCTTGGGAGCGGTGACGTTGGGCTTCGAGTAAACCGAGCCGGGGCGGGACTGGTTGACGGGGTGGGCCACGCGGCGGGGCACGTAGGTCTGGCGCGGGGCCGGAGCCATGGGCAAGAACGGCACGGCGCCGATGTTCAACGGCTCCTCGAGCTTCTTAGCTGCGGGAATGACCCTAAAGGTGCCGGTGACGTCCGTCGCGTCGTCCTCTACGGGGCCATCGGCGGCGGTAAAGCCAAAGTCGTCGGCCTCCGGGACCGTTGGAAGGTCTTGGTCAACCGGGGCAGGCTCGGCCGCGGCATCCACCGAAGCTCCGCACATCAGGCAAAAACGGGCGCCATCGGGCAGCTGTGCTCCACAGTTCTTACAAAGCATGCAACACTCCCAAAACTCGTATTGTATGGTGCAAGAATAACGTTTACCTCGCCCCATTGTCGAGACGACCGCCGGTCGCGTTAACCCAAAGTTGTCAGTTGCCTTAACAAATCCTAAAGCAAAGGGCCGCCACACGGACGGCCCTTCTCAGCATTACTTTGTGGTGCCCGTCAAGATCTGGACCGGCGTGAACGACGTAGTGATCTGGTCGCGCAGCTCGTCTTGGACCGTCTCGTCGATGCCCGTGATGGTGCATGAGAAGTTGACGCCGGTGGAGCTTTGCGTCTTGGTCCAGACAAAGGTCATGAACGAGGTCACGTCGCCGGTGGGCTTGAGGAAGCCAAAGAGCTGGCTGCGCTCGATCGAGCCCTCGGAGTCCAGGTGGACGTTGACGTGGTAGACCACGGTGTTGATGTTGGGGTTGAGCAGCGAGTTCACGGCAAAGGCGGTTGCCTGGACCTGCGAGCCGGCAAAGCACTCGAGGGCGTTCTCGGAGTTGGTGTCGGTGACGGTGACCTCGATGCGGCCGGTGTTCTCGTCGGCCTCCTGGACCGAGAAATCCTCGGGGAACTGCGTGAAGCCGTTGCCCCACTCAACGCCGCCGCGCAGGGCCGAAGCCACGGTCTTGACGTTGGCGTTCTCGGAGAGGTTGGACGTGTTGGCGCGGCGTACCAGGCCAAAGAAGACCTGGCCAGCGACCACGAGGGCAAGAAACACAAGGACAAAGATGACGGCCGTCTTGGCAATGACCTTCTCGACGTTGGAACCGGAGGGGTCTTCCTCGGCCAAGGGGTCGACGTCGATAGAGACGCCCTTTGCCTTGCGGTTGGCTCGCTGGCGGCGGGCGCGCTCTTCGTCGGTGTGGCCCGACTCGTCGACCTTAGAGAACAGCAGCTCGGCCTCGTCTGCGTTGAGGGCACCTTTTTGAATACGCGCGATCTCGGTGTTCTTTGCCATGGTTCTCTTCCGTTGCCGGCCTGTGAGCCCCGCCGCGGCACCGCGCAGCAAGGCGGGAATTGTTAAATCTTAGCCCTCCCAGTATACGCATTGCCACAGCCTTTGCGCCCGCCGCCCAGTTTTATCCCGCGAACTGCATAAGGAGGGGGCTAAAGCGAGGTGGCCAACAAGGACGCGCGACTTTTCTTGGTTTAAATCAGGAATCACCAAGTAGCCGGCTCTGCTCAACTGGGCAAACGCAAGTAAAAACAACCCGACTACTCGGCCCACTCGGTTTTAAACCAAGAAAAGTCGCGCGAGTTCTAAGCAAGCCCCATTTCCAAAGGCCTATCTTAAATTTGTGGTTTGATTGCCAAAATTTACCCGGCAAACTGCATGCGGTAGTAGCGGGCGTAGGTGCCGCCGCGGGCGAGAAGCTCCTCGTGGGTGCCGCGCTCGACGGCGCGGCCGTGCTCGACGGTCACAATCTCGTCGGCGCCCTTGATAGTCGAGAGGCGATGGGCGATCACGATGGTGGTTCGGCCCGAGGAAAGCTCGGCCATGGCCTGCTGAACGGCCTGCTCAGACTCGTTGTCCAGGGCAGACGTGGCCTCGTCAAAGATCAAGATCGGCGGGTTCTTCAAGAACACGCGGGCAATTGCCACGCGCTGCTTCTGGCCGCCAGAAAGGTGGCTGCCCCTCTCCCCCACCTGGGTGTCGTAGCCCTCGGGCAGGGTCTCGATGAAATCGGCGATGTTGGCGCGGCGGGCGGCCTCGCGAATCTCTTCGGGCGTGGCGGCGGGCTTGCCGTAGGCAATGTTCTCGGCAATGGTGCCGTCAAACAGATACACATCTTGCTGCACCAGGCCAATGGACTCGCGCAGGCTCTTTTGGGTAACGTCGCGCACATCGACGCCGTCAATTAAGATCGAACCGCTGGTCACGTCATAGAATCGCGGCAACAAAGAGCAGGTCGTGGACTTGCCGCCGCCCGAAGGCCCTACCAGCGCCACGGTCTTTCCAGCATCAATCGTCAAATCAAGCCCGCGCAGGATTTCCTTCTCGCCGTCATAGGAGAAGTGCACGTCTCGGTACTCAATCTGGCCATGCTCGACGCAGATGTCCGGGGCGCCCGTCTTGTCCTGGATGTCAGAGGGAGTCTCGACGACCTCGATAAAGCGCTTGAAGCCGGCGACGGCCTTTTGGAAGGTCTCGGTGAAGTTAAGGATGTCCAGGATAGGCGCGGTGAACATCGAGATGTAGAGCGCGTAGGTGGCCAGGTCCATGGCCTGCATCTGGCCCTTTGCGATCATCCAGCCGCCCAGGACAACCACCACGGTGTTGAGCGCGCCCATCATCGCAGCAATGGCGGCCTGGTAGCGGCCCATGGCACGGTACATCTTTGTCTTAGAGTCCAGGTAAGCGTCGTTGCTGGCGGCAAACTTCGCGCGCTCCAGGTCCTCGGCGGCAAACGACTTGACCACGCGGGCGCCGGCCAGCGCGTCCTCGAGCCGCGTGTTGATCGCTGCGATGCCCACGCGGTTCTCGCTAAAGACGGCGCGCATGCGGTAGTTGGCCCAAGCGTTGTAGGCAACCAAAAGCGCAGCTATAAGGGCCAAAACCAGCGTCAGCGGCACGTTAATGGAAGCCAAGATGATCATCGAGCCCACGATCTCCACCACGCCGATGATCAAGAACTCCGGGCCGTGGTGGGCCGTCTCGCTAATGTCAAAGAGGTCCGAGACCAGGCGGCTCATCAGGTCGCCCGACTTGTTGTGGTCGTAAAACGAGAAGCTCATGCGCTCGTAGGCGTCAAAGAGGTCGGCGCGCATGCGGCTCTCCATGCGGGCGCCCATGACGTGGCCCCAAAAGATCACGAAGTAGCGGCAGGCAAAGCGCACCAGATACATGATGATCAGGCCCACGGCCACAAAACCCAGAGCGCTCAGGATCTCATCGGCCCCTTGGGTGAACAAGCCCTTTGACACGCCGCGCAGAATCTGAGGAAAGGCCAGGTCAATGGCCGCAACCGTCAACGAGCAGATCGTGTCCAGGACAAACAGGTGAGTCTGCCCGGCGTAGTAGGACAAAAAGGTCGAGAACAGGGAGCGCTTGCGCTTTTGCTGGGTCATGCGATAAATCCTTGCGGTCGTGCGGCGAGAAGTGCGGTCGTGCTTTTACTCACAAAACCTGCGCCGCAAGAAACAAAGCGGCGCAGGTCATGTACGTGCGGTTATATGGAACGGTTAGACGTTCAAGCGGTGCGAGATGGAGTCGCAGATAAGCGCGCCCACCACGGTCTTGGCGTCCTCGATGCGGCCGTCGAGAACCGCGTCCACCAGCTCGCCCAGGTCAACCAGGTCGACGTTAATGAACTCATCGTCGTCGGGGCTGGACTCGCCCAGGGTAAGGCCGGTTGCCATATAGATGTGGATCAGCTCGTCGCAGAAGCCGTCGGAGGTGGCGATGGTGGTCAAGAAGGCGATCTTCTCGGCGGTCATGCCTGTTTCCTCGGTAAGCTCGCGGCTCGCGGCCTCAAGCGGGTCCTCGCCCGGGGTGAGCTTGCCGGCCGGGATCTCGACGGTCACGCGGCCCAGGGCCGTGCGGTACTGGCGCACCAGGCAGATCTTGCCGTCGCTGGTAAGGGCCACAACGGCCACGGCGCCCGGATGGCGCACCACGTCGCGGATGGCGGTACGGCCGTCGGGCAGCTCGACCTGCAGGCGGTTAACGTTGAAGATGCGCCCGGTCCAGGTCACGTCCTCTACCAGGGGTTTCTCAGCCAAGTTGGCGTCTCGCGGATCCTCGTCGCCCAGGACAAGGCCGCGCTCCTCGGGCGTGCCCGACACATGGTCGCCCTCCGAGCGGTCGCCGTCATAAGTAAAGGCCGCAACAGAGTCGCGCATCTCGTCCACGGCGCTCTCGAGGTCGCTGGCGGCCAGGTCGTTGTTCTCATCAGTCATAGGGTCCTCCCCGATTGTTTTTTCACCCACTTTAGCACCTAAGAAAACCCGCCACGAGAAAACCCCGCCACCAAAAAAGTGACGGGGTTTCCGGGAAGAAGAGGAGGGGTGAGAGGCCCCTCTTGCTTAATTGGCCAGCGTAAGCGTTGCCTCGCCAACCTCATAAGACGCACTCGAGTAGAAGCTCGAGACGTTCTCGGTGTGAGCCGGGATCGTGATCGTCTTCGCGTCGCCCGCGGCGGTGATGGGCACCTCAAGCGGATCGCTACCGTTGATGCTCATCGTGTAGGACGTGTCGGAGCTGGCAACGAGGGTGCCGTTCTCCACCACAGAACCGTCGGCGTTCATAAGGGTGACGGTGTTGTGGGAGTAGTCGACAATCATGGTTGCCGCAGAATCGGTGACCGCATCGTCAACAACCAGGCCGTAGTTGCCCTGGTAGATGTCGGTGACAAGGGTGTCGACCTTCACATCGAAGGTTGCTTGGGCACCCAGGAACTTACCGGTGACGGTCTTGGTGCCAATGGTGTCGGAGTCGTAGCCCTCGTAGCGGAGGCGACCGGCCCAAATGGTGTCGGTGGTGCCGCTGGCGCGAACAACGGTGACAGACAGAGCAGAGCAGTCGAAGTCGTCGCCGGTGTAGAAGGTGCCCAGCTCGGAGGCATCGATGGTGACGCTTTGGGCCGGCGAGTACTGCTGGCCGTAGATGTTCATGTTGCGCGTCATCGAGCCGTAGTAGTAGGCGTAGCTAAAGCTAGCCTCCCAGCTGTAGTCGCCGTGAACGGTGTCGAAGATCTGGATGTCGGCATCGGCGCCGGCCTCGGTGGGGGTGGGGCTGCAGACGCCGTAGGAGTCCAGCTGACCAGTGAGGTGAATGACGAAGTCGCTCTCGCCGGACTCATCGACGTTGTACCAGTAACCGTAGACGTAGGTGGGGCTGCCGCCGGCGACAGAGGTGACCGGGCCGGTCAGCGAGCCGTACATAGAGCCGTCCTTGCAAAGGTACATGTCAAGGCAGGCGGGGTCGAGGATGATTGAGAAGCCCTCGGTGTACTGGCCCTCGAAGAAGTAGGCGACCTCGCCGTTGTCCTCCTTGGCGACCCACTCAGAGTAGGGCGTGGCAGCCAGCTCGTCGATGGTCATGTTGGCATACTTGTTGTCGGCCAAGGTCATGGTCGCGACCTCGGAAGACGAAGCCTCGACGCCAGCGCCGTTGCTCGAGGTTCCAGAAGCCGAGCCGCTCTTTGCGCTACCGCCAAAGCCCATGGTGGCGATAGCAAGTACAACGGCCGCGACAACCAGCGCGCCGGCGGCGGGGAACATGCGCTTGGAAGCGGTCCAGTCCTCCTCGGCAACGGGCTGCTCAAAGAAGCAGGCGATCACGCACAGCAGGCAGCTGGCAAAGGCACCCACCATGTAGGCGACGCACAGGCCCGCGTTGCCGCCCGCAAACGTTACCTTGTTGATGACGTCGGCAAAGACGTAGTAGAGCTGGGTAATCGAGAAGTACGTGGCGGTGCCGTAGATAACCGCCTGCACAAGCGCGGCAAAGCGGAAGGGCACCAGCACAAACACCACAGACACAATGGCGCCGGCGAGAAGAACCATTCCGGGGACGATGCCCGTGTGGCCCACGGGCGCCGCGTCGGCCTGGGTCAGAAGAAACACGATGGCTGTCACCAGCGCGACAAGCGCGGCGGCCATGCAGAGCACCGCACCGGTGCCCCTGCTCTTGATGCGTTCAAAATCCATTAGTTTCCACCTCCACTATTTCGCAGAAACGTTGTCGTCGGATGCGTCCTGGTCCTTCTCGGCTGCGGCCTCTTTGCTTAGGCCAACGCCATAGGCCACGGCGGCGCCCACGGTTGCGGCGGCAACGACGCCGTCCACACCGTAGAGGACCTTCTTCCACCACGGCGTGCCGTCGTCAACGACGGTGTCCGCAGAAAGCGTGCCCATAGAGGACTTGAGCATGACGTAGTAGAGGTAGTGGTTGGAGTCGATGACCTTCTGCAACAGGTCGCCGTCGTCGGTGGACTTGATGGTCTCACCCACCTCGGTGGGACGGGCGGCATCCAGGCAGAAGATGTTGGTGCCGGCCATGAGCATCTCGGGCGCCGAGGAGTACGCAGAGGCGGTGATGGCGTCGTCGATGATGAAACCGCCGTAGTTCCACTCGTCGCGCAGGATGTGCTCGAGGTCGGTCGACGCGGCCGCGTAACGCAGGCCAAGGCGGTTGTACGAGGTCATGATGCCCATGGACTCGCCGATGGCGATCGTTGCCTCAAACGGGCGGATGTAGATTTCGCGGATGGCCTGCTCGTTAGAGAAGGTACCCACGCCCATACGACCGGCTTCCTGCTCGTTCAAGAAGAAGTGCTTCACGACGCCGATGAGGCCCTTGGTGCGCATGCCGCTGACGACCTGCTGGGCGGCGTAGTAGCCAAGCATGGGGTCCTCGGAGAAGTACTCGGAGGTACGGCCGCCGTAGGGGCAGCGCAAGATGTTGGTGCCGGGCGCGTAGGCGATGGGAATCGAGGCGTAAAGCGCGTCCTCACCGTACATCTGGCCAAAGCGGTGCTGCAGCTCGGGGTTCCAGCTGGCGGCCACGACCGGCAGGGTGGCCCAACCGGTGCAGTTGCGGCGGTCACCGTACTTGAACTGGCCGTTCATGCCCTCGGGGCCGTCGACGATGGTGCAGCCGGGCTTGTTAACGGTCTTGACCGTCTTGATGCCCTTGGAGTCGCCCATGTTGAGGAGAAGGTCGTCCAGGGTAAGCTGCGAGAGGAACTGGTCCCACTTGGGGTCGTCGAACTCGACGCCCACCATGTCGAGGAAGTTGATCTTGTTGTCCAGCGTCACGCCAAGCTGGAAGTCCGAGACGCTCTTGGCACTTGCCGACTTGGTGTAGAACTGCATGTTCAGGCCGTCGTACATCTTGTCGTTGACGGTGAGCGAAGACACGGTGGTGGGGTAGGTGCCCTCCCAGTCGCTACGCGAGAGATACGTGATCTTCTCGTCGTCGTTTGCCCAGTAGTTGAGATCGGCGGTGTCAAAGGTGTTGGTGACCTCGACCTTGCTGTTGTACGGGGACTGGTGGTAGGTCGTCTTATCGGTGTCGCTGTTCTGGGAAGCCCAGACCTTGACGGCATCGGTGCTGGTAACGGCCGCATCGCCGTTGTGGTCAACAAGCTTAGAGGCCACGCTCGAGCCGCCCTTGACGGCCAGGACGTTGTTCAAGGCCTCGTGGGCGCCGTTGCCAACGGCAAAGTAGTAGTCGCCGGCGTCCAGGATGTAGCCCTTGGCGGTCTTCACGTCGTAGGAAGCCAGGATGTAGGCCGGGAACTCAAGCTTCACGCTCTCGGAGTCGCCTGCCTTGACGTCGACCTTGTCGTAGGCAACCAGCTGGATCGCGGACTTCTCGACACCGTTCTTCTTGTCGTAATCGGTGTAGGGAGACTGCACGTAGAGCTGTGCCACGGCCTTGCCGTCCACCTTGCCGGTGTTCTTGATGGTGACGGTCGCCGCGAACTTGTCGTTGGTGGCGTCGTACTTCACCTCGTCGAGAAGGTACTCGTAGGTGGTGTAGGACAAGCCAAAGCCAAACGGGAAGCAGACCTCCTCGGCGTAGTTCCAGCCGTTGGTGGAAGCCTTGACGCCGGCGTTGCTCGAGGCGTTGCCCTGGTCCAAGACGCAGTCCTCATAGCGGGTCTCATAGTAACGATAGCCCACGTAGATGCCCTCTTTGTAGGTGACGTAGCTGTCGCCCAGGGCACGCGGGGTCTTGCCGCCGTAGTTGAACGGGTACAGGCCAAAGTTCTCGGCCGAGGGGGCAGAGAGCGAGTGCGCGACAAAAGTCGCCTGCGCGTGGCCAGAGGGGTTGACGTCGCCCGTAAGGACGCGAATGGCGCCGGGCAGGCCGTAAAAGCCGGGGTTGCCCACCCACAGCACCGCGTCAACGCCGTACTCCTCGAGCCAACCCAGTTCAAGCGCAAAGACAGAGTTGAGAAGAACGACGACCTTCTTAAACTTGCCGGAAGACTTGATGGCCTCAAAGATGGCCTTCTCGCTGTCGTCAAGCTCGAGCATGCGCTTGCCGGTGTCGCCAATGACGGCCAGGTCCTTGCCCTCGGTCGCAAAGCGCGAGAGGGTCACGACGGCCACGTCGGAGTAGCCGTCGAAGGAGCCCTTGACGTCGTCGGTGTAGACAGAGGCGTCGTACTCGCCAACCGAGCTAATGGAACGCTCGGGGGCAGTCGCCTTGTCATAGGCGTCAAGCAGGGTCTGGTTGACGTTGAAGCCGGCGTCCTTAAGAGCGGTCACGGGGGTCTTCTCATACTCCGCGTTGGTGGAGGAGCCACCGGCGGTGCTGCGGAAAACCGGGGTCACCGAGCCGCGGCCAAAGGCCGTGACGTTGCGCTCGGAGCTGGACAGCGGCAGCGCATCGTTCTTGTTGTAGAGAAGGACGCTGCCCTCCTCTTCCTCGCGCTCGCAGAACTCGTAGGCCGCCTGGATGTAGTTCTGGAAACCCTGGTCGGTAAGGGTTCCGTCGGCAGTGAACTCGGTTCCGCCGTAACCAGATGCCGAAGAGCCGTCGCCAAGGGCGTGGTTGATCTCGCCCTCCTGCTCAGACGCGACGGATGTCACCGAGGCCGCAAGGCTGGTGAGCAGCACGCCGACGCCCGCCGCGCCAAAGCAGCGCCGCGTCATGTTCTTGGGCGCTTTTTGTCCTGACATGTGTCCTTCCTTTCCCAAACGCTCTTCCCTATGCCAGTCGCCACCGGCCCTTGTTAGACCGGTGGCGACGAAGCCCTATGGGCGAAACATAACTTTTGGAACGTTTGGGGCCTTTGGGATTGGCACAGATGCCAAAATGCGCGACCCAGACTACATTTGCGCGGCCACTTTTTGCAGACCCTCGGCGGGGATGCAGACCACCAAATAGAAAATCTGGTCCTCGACAAAGAAATAGGCCGACCCGCCGTAATTCTCGGCGATGGCGCGAATGCTGCGCACGCCAAAACCATGGGAAGACGCATCTGCCTTAGTGGTCTTTACCTGGCCATCTTCCACAACAGGCGGCTTTGGCGAGAAGTTCTCGAATCGGATAACCACCATCTTTCCCTGGCGCGCGGCGTTGACACGAATGACGCGGCGGGACAAATCGTCCACGGTAGACAAACACTCGATGGCGTTGTCCAGGGCGTTTCCAAAAAGCGAGTAGATGTGGTAGCTGCTCATGCCCTCGAACGCCTCGCCGTCGGCCGAGCACACAAGCTGGATATTGGCCGCGGCGCACGCCTTTGCCTTCTGCGTGATGACCACGTCCAGGGCTTTATTGCCCGTGAGGTAGCGCAGGTTGAGGTCGTTCATCTCGGCCTCGAGCTGCGCCTTTTGCTCGGCGGAAACCGTAGAGTACTGCTGCTTGAGGTCGTGGTAGCGAATGTTGATCTTCTCCATGTCGGCCTGCGCCTGCTCGTACATGGCGCGGTCCTTCTCAAGGAGGCTCTCAAGCACGTCCTTCTCGTTTTCCAGGCGCTCGATACTGCAGTTGGTGATCTCCAAGAACAGGATTGCCAGGGCCAAGATGATGCAGAGAAGGGCCAGGCACAGGTAGCTGGAAAGGTAGGTCGAAAGCGAGTAGTCAAAGTTGTTCTCGATGACCAAGCTTAGGTAGATGGCGGCTACCAAAAAGCCCGCCGAGAAGAAGACCGTGCGCACGCTGTTGAACATAAGCTCGCGGCCGCCCAGCAGCCGTCGCGTGAACACAAGGTAGACAGGCACGTATACCAGGGCAGTTACGGCGGCGAGTAACACGACCACCAGCACCTGGGACAAAGGCGACCCCTCAAAAACGCGCCACACCACAATCATGTAGGTCAGCTTCGACGCGATATGCTGGACAGTATAGGCGCAGGTAACCGAGAAGACCGCGTGGACCGCGCTGCAGTCAAAGCAGGCAAGGACCCACACAAACGTCAAGGTGACACCGACGACCAGAAGGATCATGTCCGGCTGGGTCATGGTTGGCTGGACGCCAAGATACGCCGTCGCAAACAGGACCACGGCGGTGCCAAGAATCGCACGGGCTGCGAAATGAGGTCTCTTCTCGCCCCATGGCACAAAAAGCAGCACTCCAATGAGAAGACCGGCGGGAACCTGCACATTCAAAAGAAAAGAGACGAGATCCATCACAGCCCCCAGTCCTTGGTCGCAAGATAGCGCGAGAAAGCCGCATTAAAGGACTCTTTGAACTTGCGGCCGATCGGCAGGACATGCTCGCCAACCTGGACGTTCATCCCGTTGACCGAGTCGACCAGGGCGAGGTTGACGAGGTAGCTCGCGCCACTTCGCGCAAAGCCGTGGGGAGCCAGCTCATCGGCCAAGGCCTGGAGCGATCCGCGCGAGGTGTAGACCGTCTCTTTACCCGCACGATCACGGACAACGTAGCTCAACGTATGCTTGCGAACCTCAACAAAAGCGAGGTCAGACACTGCGATAGACCGCGTAAGAGCGCCGTCTTTGACCAGGATCTTCTTGGTCCGTGCCGCGTCCTTCATGCGGGCATGCAGGGCCACGGCCGCAAGTGCGCGTTGCTGAAACAGCTCAAACGAGTACCACTCGATGGGCTTGACCAAAAAGCCAAGGGCACCCACCTTGTAGCCGCTCACGGCAAACTGCTGCAGGTTGGTGCAAAAAATGATGACCACCGAGCCGTCTGTCTGGCGAATGCTCTCGGCAAGCTCCATCCCCGACATGCCGGGCATGTCGATGTCCAGGTAGAGGATATCGAAGCTGGCGCGCGCGGCGAGCATCTCGCCGGCGCAGCAGTACTCGCAGACATCGAACTCGACGCCCTCGGTGTCCCTATAACGGCAAAGCGCCGCCTGCAGGTTTTCCCTGTCGGCGGCGCAGTCGTCGACTATGCCAATCTTCACCATCAGATCAGTCCGTCGATTCGCGCTCCTTTAGCCCTAGCGCCCCAAAATCGCGCGCATGCCGATGTCGGTGCGGAAGGTCTTGCCCTCGAAGTCGATAAGATCGCAGGCGGCGTAGGCCTGGGCGCGGGCAGCCTCGAAGGTGGGGGCCACGGCGGTGACGTCCAGGACGCGGCCGCCGTTGGTCAAGATCTCGCCGTTCTCGCCCAACTTGGTGCCGGCGTGGTAGACGGTGACGCCCTCAAGCTCCTGGGCCTTCTCGATGCCGGTGATGACCTTGCCCTTCTCGTACGCACCGGGGTAACCCGCCGAGGTCAGCACGACCGAGACGGCCCAGTCGTCGTCCCAAGAAACCATGGACTCGTCCAAGGTGCCGTCGTCGCAGGCCTTGAAGACCTGGATGAGGTCGGCCTTCATGCGCGGCAGCACGACCTGGGTCTCGGGGTCGCCAAAACGGGCGTTGAACTCCAGGACCTTGGGGCCGTCCTTGGTCAACATGAAGCCGCCGTACAGGCAGCCCGAGTAGGTGATGCCCTCGGCGGCCAGCTCGGCCACCACGCGCTTCTCGATGTCGATCATCTGGTCAAGCTCCTCGGTCGTGACCATGGGCACCGGGCTGTAGACGCCCATGCCGCCCGTGTTGGGGCCGCGGTCGCCGTCAAGCGCGCGCTTGTGGTCCTGCGAGGTGGCGAGAGGAACAAGGGTCTTGCCATCGGTCAGGGCCAGCAAGGAGCACTCGGGGCCCTCCATCATTTCCTCGACCACCACGGTGGCGCCGGCCTCGCCAAAGACGCCCGAGAAGCACTCGTGGACGCCCTCGAGGGCCTCCTCGGTGGTCTGGGCAACGATGACGCCCTTGCCCGCGGCCAGGCCGTCGGCCTTAACGACGATGGGGCCGCCAACCTGCTGCACGTAGGCGGCGCACTCCTCCTCGTTGGTGAAGCTGCGGTACGCCGCGGTGGGAACCTGGGCGCGCATCATGACCTGCTTGGCAAACTTCTTGGAGCCCTCCATCTGGGCCGCGTCGCCGTTGGGGCCAAAGCACGGGATGCCGGCCGAGCGCACGGCGTCGGCCACGCCCGCCACCAGCGGCGCCTCGGGGCCAATGACAACCAGCCCGATGCCGTTCTCGCGTGCCCACGTGGCAACCGAGTTGGGGTCCTCGGGGTCAAGGTCGGCTTGCTTGGCCATGGTGTCCATGCCGCCGTTGCCGGGGGCCACCCACAAATCGCCCGCCTGGTCAGATTCGGCCAACTTGCAGAGAAGGGCGTGCTCGCGCCCGCCGGAACCCAAAAGAAGAATGTCGCACTTGCTGAAGTTGGGCATGAGAACCTCCTTGAGTGGGGCTGTTAGGCCCAGGGTACAAAAGCAGGGCTAACTAGCTGTTGTTGCTTGGTAACGACTCGGGGACAAAAGCGATGGCGATGCCGCCGGTGCCAATGAGCTCGGCCACCGCGGGCGTGACGGTAAGGTCGCCCTTAAAACGGTACGTGAACTCGTTGGTATCCAGGTGCTTGGTGAGCGAGCGCAGGGACTTGTCGTCCTGGGTGTGGAGAATGACGTAGTCAAGCGTGCCCAAAGACGCCGAGACGGTGCTCATGGCCTGCACCGCGCGGGCGCACAGGTCGTCCAGGCTAGTGCCACGAGCCAGCGCGGTGAACTCGCGGCCTTTGAGCAGGTAGAGGAGCCTCTCGCCCACCAGGCGAATCTTGAACTCGCTGGCACGGGCAACCAGGGCGCTGCCGTGGCGGCGCTGGGCGCGGCGGCGGACAAAGGCCGCGTCGCTCGTGGGGATAAAGAGAACGCGCAGGTTATCCCTCACGTCCTCAAAAGACACGCCAAGCATGCCGCACGCGACCTCGAACTGAGCGATGAGCTCGGCTTCGACGTCGCTTGCGGTCATGCTTGGCGCAAGGTTCTTCTCGATGGCAGAAGAGGTATCCGTCACCTGGATTACTTCCAGTAACGGTTGATGGTCTGCTCGCGGTCGGGACCAACGGTGATGATGGACGCGCGCACGCCAGAGACCTGCTCGAGGAAGTCGATGTAGTCCTTGGCCTCGCGGGGCAGCTTGTAGAAGTCGCGCACGTTGGAGATGTCGCACTTCCAGCCGGGGAGGGTCTCGTAGACGGGCTTTGCGTGATAGAAGACGCCCTGGTGCTCGGGGACGGTCTTGTAGATCTTGCCGTCGCACTCGTAGGCCACGCAGACCTTGATCTCGTCCAGGCAGCCCAGAACGTCGAGCTTGGTAATGGCCAGGTCGGTGAGGCCGTTCACGCGGGCGGCGTAGTTGACCACAACGGCGTCGTACCAACCGCAGCGACGCTTGCGGCCGGTGGTCACGCCGTACTCGTGGCCGACCTCGCCCAGCAGGTCGCCCGTCTCGTCAAAGAGCTCGGTGGGGAACGGGCCAGAGCCAACGCGGGTGAGGTAAGCCTTGGCAACGCCCAGGACGCGCTTGATGTGGACGGGGCCCACGCCAGAGCCGGTCACGGCGCCGCCGGCGGTGCAGTTGGAAGAGGTAACAAAGGGGTAGGTGCCGTGGTCGATGTCGAGCATCGTGGCCTGGGCGCCCTCAAACAGGATGTTCTTGCCGCCCTCGAGCTGCTCGTTGAGGAACAGAGAAGACTCGACGATGTAGGGGCGGATGCGCTCGGCGTAGGGCAGGTAGGTCTCGCAGATCTGGTCCACGGTGTAGGTGGGCATCTCATAGATCTTCTCGAGGATGGGGTTGGTGTAGGCAAGCGCCGCGTCCAGCTTCTGGCGGAAGATCTTCTCGTCCAGCATGTCCTGGATGCGCAGGCCGATGCGGTTCATCTTGTCCATGTAGCAGGGGCCAACGCCGCGCTTGGTGGTGCCGATGAGGTTCTTGCCCAGCTTCTTCTCGTGCGCGCCGTCCAGGTCCTTGTGGTAGGGCATGACGATGTGGGCGTTGCCGGAAATCTTGAGGTTCTCGGCAGAGATGCCCTGCTCGGCCAGCATATCGATCTCGCCGAGAAGAACCTCGGGGTCAACGATGCAGCCGTTGCCGATGACGGGGTAGGTCCCCTGGTACATCACGCCGGAAGGAACCTGGTGCAGGGCCAGCTTCTTGCCGTTGGCGATGACGGTGTGGCCAGCGTTGGCGCCACCGGCGTAACGGCAGACGACGTCGAAGTCGCCAGAGATAAGGTCGGTGACCTTACCCTTGCCCTCGTCGCCCCACTGGGTACCCACAAGCACAGTTGCAGACATTTTTGTCCCTCTCGTTAAGATGAGAAATCAACCAAACAGAACAATTATAGCCTTACTCCTGGAAGCGCGGATCGACCTCCACGAACTTGGTGGAGCCGGCCAGGAAGGTAAGCGAGACATCGCGCAGCGAGCCCGAGCGGTTCTTGGCGATGATGAACGTGGTGATGTCCTTGTCGGGCCTGTCCTCGCGGGCGGCCTCCTCGTCGTTCATCGAGCGGTCGAGAAGGGCGACGACGTCGGCGTCCTGCTCGATGGAGCCCGATTCGCGCAGGTCGCTGAGCTGCGGGCGCTTGCCGGTGCGATTCTCGACGGTACGGTTAAGCTGCGAGAGGGCGATGACGGGGACCTCAAGGTCCTTGGCCATGATCTTGATGCCGCGGCTCATCTCAGACACCTCGTTGGCGCGGCTGTCGGAGTGGCGCCCACCGGCCGGCGGCGAGACGAGCTGCAGGTAGTCGATGATCACGACGCCGTTCTCTTTGCCGCGCAGGATGCGGCGGGCCTTGGCGCGGATCTCGGTGATCGTGGTGCCGGGGGTATCGTCGATCATGATGTCGAGCTTGGACAACTCGTTGGTGGCCTCAAGGATCTGCGGCCACTGGTCGTCCTTGATGCGGGCCGAGCGGATCTCTTGCAGGCCGATGCGGGCGTGCGCCGCCAAGAGGCGCTGCGCGATCTCGATCTTGGACATCTCGAGCGAGAACATGGCCACCGAGGCGCCCGCAAAGGCGGCGTTGGTCGCCAGGTTAAGGGCAAAGGACGTCTTACCAACGCCGGGGCGGGCACCGATGACGATCATCTGGCCGGGTCGCAGGCCCAGCAGGGTCTCATCGACCGTGGGGAAGCCGGTCATGACGCCCATGGGCTTGTCCCCGTTGGCGGCCTGCTCGCCCAGCTCCTCATAGAGGTCGCTCATGATGTCCTCAAGGGACTGCTCGTTGGTGTGGACGTCGCGGTTGGTGACGTCCAGCAGGAGCTTCTCGGCGCGGTCGACGACCTCCTTGGTGTCCTCGGGCGCGTCGAAGGCCAGGGCCGTGATCTGGGTGGAGGCCTGGATCATCTTGCGCAGAGTGGTGTCGCGGTGGAGCATCTCCACGTGACGGCGCCAACCCACCAGGGCCAGGGGGTTGTTCGAGAGGCTCAGGATAAAGGCTGGGCCGCCCACGCGGTCAAGCTCGCCCTGGGAGCGCAGGTAGTCGGCCAGGGTGATGTTGTCCAGTGGCATGTTCTTGTTGAAGAGCTCGCGCAGGGCCAAGAACACGGTGCGGTTGGACGGGAAATAGAAGTCGTCGGGCTCCAGCGCGATCAGGCACTCTTGCAGGGCCTCGGTAGAAGACATCATGGCCGAGAGGACCGAGGACTCGGCCTCGGGGTCTTGCGGCATGGTCATGCCTTCGGGGATCGTCACGCGAGTAGGGTTAACGTCCGTGATGTCGGGCACTGGGGCTCCTCTTGTCCACAACCTAATTAGCAGCAGTTATTTTACGCCGGGCATTTTAAGATTGAGGCGCCGAGAAAACCGGGGCGCACGGGAGCGGCGCGGTTCCATCCAAGTCTTCAACAATCGACCGCAGTGGCACAGCATCTTAAGCGGGCTTTTCTCGAGTTTTCAACGTTTTCAACATTTTTGGGACGGCCAAAAAAAATAGTTTTCAACATTTATACGTGGCCCTCAGTCTTCAAATCTCGTCCACTTTCTTTGGCCCCGTGACCTTTGCTTTTGCCAAAAACCGCCGCGCTGTCAAAAACCAGCGATTAACAAAACCGCAGGTAAACGATGGTGTTTCTCGGCCGCGACATGAAAAAGCCCTGCTAGGCACTGTGCCTAACAGGGCTTTGATGGTTTTGAACCCACCGCGGTTTCTGGCGTCTCTACCCCACCTCTTTACCTGCGGCTTATGTAGAAACCCGCAGGTAGGCGAGAAGAACGTTGAAAACCTACTCGGCAGCCTCGACGGCCTCGGTGGTCTCGGCCTCGGTCTCCTCGACCTCGGCGGCCTCCTCGGCGACCTCGTCCAGGGTCACGCCAACGAGGACGACGACCTGAGCAGAGATCTCGCGGTAGAGGTTGACCTCAACCTCGTGCTTACCAGAGGTCTTGATGGCGTTGCCACGGCCGACGCGCTTGCGGTCGACCTCGACGCCGAGCTGAGCCTTGATGGCCTCGGTGATCTGAGCGGGGGTGACGGAACCAAAGAGCTGGCCCTCCTCGCCGATCTTGGCGTCAACGGTGACGGCCTTGCCGTCGATAGCAGCCTTGGTGGCCTCGGCAGCGGCGACGCGCTCGGCCTCGCGCTTCTCGATGTTGTGGCGGCGCTCCTCAAGCTGCTTGATGTTGCCCGGGGTGGCAGGAAGGGCCTGCTTGTTGGGGAACAGGTAGTTCTCCGCGAAGCCCTGAGCGACGTCTACGATGTCGCCCTCTCCGCCCTTGCCCCGGAGCTCACCCAAGAGGATGACTTTCATGGGATACTCCTTCGAGTCAGTCGGTTGGATAACCGACCACCTTGTTTACTTCGCGTTGTCCTGGACCGTGATGTGCTTTCCCCTGGGCAGATGCCTAAAGTTGGCCCACACGTCCACGAGTCCCACGATACTCATAACAAAGAACTGTGCCTCAAGATAAAACGCTGCGACAAAGGTGAGCACCCTCGTGAACTGCCTAAGCTCCCTCTTGCGCATAAACGCGCTGATAAGAGCCAGCCCCTGGATCATGAACGCGAACCTCAGCCCCATGATCGCGTTGAGCGAGACCATGAGAAGAAGCTGCGTGAACCCAAGCGAGACGGACGTTGCGACCGCAAGGCCACAAGCCGCCGCGACAAAGACCGCGACAACCCATAGGGGCACGTCGAAGTCCTGGAGCTTTGGCATCTCGAAGCTCTTCTCGCCAAGACGAGAAGAGGCGATGGAGACGCCAAGGTACGCACAAGCGAACTCGACCAGGGCCGCCAAGGTGTACGTCAAGGGCCACAGGTAATCCAGGATTTCCTTGATGACCTGCAGCTGGTCTTGCGTAGCCCCAGCGACAGTCGCCAGTTGGGAGAAGTACTCTTGGGCAACCGAGTCGATTGTCGCCACAAGGGTGGTTCCCTGCGACGCCGCCACAAGAGCGGCCCCGCCCAACTGGCTCATCGCGAGCAGGCCCACGATGATGCAGCCAATGCCCGATGTCATCTTGTTTTGGGACAACGCAAAGGCCACCCCAATAGATGCCACACAGGCAGGAAGCGCGTCGGCAAGCGACACCGGGTCCAAAGCCAGACCCATCGCCGCTGTGCCTGCCAAAGCAAGAGCCGCGGCCAGGCATCCAAACTTTAAGCCGGACCTGCCAAAAACAACGGTCACGCCACAGGCCACAAGCGCCGCCCCCAAGACGGGGACAGAGGTGATTGCGGCCGCCCCTAAAACGCACAGCAGGTAACCAAAGTAGACAGGTACCTGCGCTTGCGGTTTTTGAGGCTCGGAGAAGGGCACGATGCCGTTTCCCGAAGTGGCCGGGTTCCCTTTACCGCTCACTTGCGCGGGCGGCACGGGACGGCCGTTGTTGGTGCTCTCGCTCAAGAACTAAACGCTCCCTCTTGAAGCAAAAACCGTACTAGCCGCGAGAACGGCCGCCGCGGCTGGAAACCACGGGTACGGTGTAGGGCACAAGCGCCATCTCGCGTGCACGCTTGATAGCGAGCGCGATGTCGTGCTGGTGCTGCGTGCAAGCGCCAGTGACGCGACGGGGCTTGATCTTGCCGCGGTCGGTCATGTACTTACGGAGAAGCTGCACATCCTTGTAGTCGATGTAGGCAGTCTCCTCCTTGCAGAACTGGCAGTACTTGCGACGCGGCTGGCGCTGAAAATCTTGCTTCTGCTGAGCCATGTCTTAATGCCTTTCGTATGGCGACGTTTGTCGCCGGTGATTAGAACGGGATGTCCTCGGCGTAGACGTCCGCCGAGGGCGGAGCCTGAACCGGACGGGCAGCGGGCTGCTGGTAAGCCGCAGGTGCCGGGGCAGCATAGGCAGGTGCCTCCTGCTGGTAAGCGGGGGCGCCGCCCTGCTGGTTGCGAGACGACATAAACTCCAGCTCGTCCACAACAACCTCGAGCTTGCTCCTGCGCGTGCCGTCCTTGGCCTCCCAAGAGCTGTAGCGAAGCTTACCCTCGACGGTAACCTTCGTACCCTTAGAAAGGTAACGAGAAAGGGCATCCGCGCGGCTGCCAAACATCACGCAGTCAACGAAGTTGGGGTAGTCCTCCCACTCGTTGGTCTGCGCGTTGCGACGACGGTCGTTGACCGCGACGCCAAAACGCAGGATCTGAGTGCCGCTACCAGAAGCACGAAGCTCGGGGTCGCGGGTAAGGTTGCCGGAAATAAGAACGCGATTGATGCTCATGACTCTCTACCTCTCATACGTGGGCAGGTGCCCACACTTCCATTGCTAGTCCTTGTCGGGACGGCGCACGACCATGTGACGCTTGACAGCGTCGTTGATGCGCAGAACTCGGTCGAGCTCGGCGATCTGGGTGGGGTCTGCGTGGAAGTTGATGAGGGTGTAGTCACCCTCGGTGAGGTCGTCGATCTCGAAGGCGAGCTTGCGCTTGCCCCAGTCCTCGACGCTGTCGACAGCACCACCCTCGATAGCAACCTCGATGCGCTTCATAACGCCAGCGCGGGTCTCCTCGTTAGAGGTGGGGTCAACAAAATACAGCAGTTCATAGGCCTTCATGTGGTCACCTCCTCTGGGCTAATGGCTCCGGGGAGTGAAGGTGCACCCGAAGCAGGAAAGTTCCGAGGAGGAATCATACCATAGAGAGCCTGTGCCGCCGGGCAAACTCCCTGGTATCTGCACAAATTGCCGCCTCAACCAACTTTCGCAGCCCACTTTTTTGCTTAGGCCACACCCTAACAGAGCAATCTGACAGAAATCTTGCACCAATATATCCGCAGGTTATCAGTTGTCTGTCAACGCGCGGGCTGCCTGGGGTTTCTCGGCAAGGCAACAAAATGGGCAAGAAAAAGGCTCCACTCGTTCTTCACGAATGGAGCCTAAATGGCGAGAAAACCGCCGGCTATGCAGCGATAAGCTATTCCTCGGGTTCTTCCTCGTCACTGGACGCGGGGTCGTCGTTCTTCTCGGCAAGGTCCTCGTCATCGGGCGTCGCTGCGTCGTTGTCGAAAAACTCCTCCTCTGCCGAGGCGGCGGGGCGAGCAGGGGCGATGACCTCGGTCGCGGTCTCTTCGGCGAACTCGGCGGTGTCGGCCTCATCGTCGATAGACTGCTCTCCGGGGATGGGCGGTACGAGCTCCTCCTCGGCAGGCTGCTCGGCAGGCTCCTCAGCCACCGCGGCCTCGGGCGCCGCATCAACCGGCGTCGCAGGCTCGTCGACCTCGGTCACAACCGGAGCCTCGGGTGCCTTCTCCTCCACCGGCTCGGGCGAGGCGGGCGCAACGGGAATCTCGGTGTCCTTCTCAGCTTCATCATGAACCACCGAGACGGGCAGCGGGTCGCTGCTCTTGCCCCAGGCAGGCACGTCAAACTGGCGCATCCACAGGGCCAGGCCGGCAAAGGTCAGGCAGCACACCAGCACGCCACAGAACAAGACGATGGCAATGATCAGCAGTAGCGCGGGCCAGATGCCGCCCAGGAAGGTGCCCACCAGGTCAAAGGTGTAGAAGGCAAGCTCCCTCTCGCTCATCATCGAGCCGTAGTTGTACAGGACGCTCGCGTCGTCGAGGATGCTCGGCAGGGCAGCGACGGCGCTCACGAAGAAGATGGCGATGCAGACGATGCTCTGGATGAGCTCGGCGACAAAGCTAATAAGCCACACGCGGGCCAGGCCGCCCAGGTCGCGCTTGCCCATCTCCCACAGGTTCTTGGCGCTGTAGCCCGCGCCGATCTTTTGGTAGATGGTCGCGCGGATGGCCGCCACCATGATCATCATCGAGATAAAGATGCCGCAAATCGCCCAAACAAGGCTCAGCAGGCCGCCGATGCCGGGAATCTCGGAGAGCGCGTTGTCGATAAGCCCCTGGATAATCGCCCAGCCCAGCATGGCCACAAAGCCGCGCCAGCCCGAAGCGATGAGCTCGCCAACATGGATGTCGTGGCGGCGCATGGGCTCGTTGACGTCCCAGGCCAGCAGGCGCGCCCACTCAAGCTGGTAACCCAGCACGGCCAAGGGACCCACGATAGGGACGAGAAGGGCCACGCCCATGAGAAGAATCGACTTCCACCAGCCCTTCTCCTGAGTCACCAGGTGCCAGGCGCGAGAAAAGTAGCGGTCGCTCCTAAAACCGCTCACGTCAAGATCGCTTGTCATCAAAAACTCCTTTCAACACCGTTACCGGTGGAACATCGCACATCGCATCTACACTAACAGGTTTTTATTCCCCAATCTGCCCGGCAAAGACGGGCTGTGCGAGCGCAAGGTCAAAACGTAACCAACCTAAGCCCCAGCTTAAAGGCCACAACCTACCTTTTGGAGAACTGCCCCTTTCGCGCGGGGCGGGATTGTTTTATTTTGTCCTGCGGACGTTTTTCTCGCCTGGCCCAAACCACTGCCAAACAGGAGCATCGCTTGATTCCCATCTATGCCACCATCAGCCCGCAAGTCGCCGTTTCGCTGCCCGCGTGGCTCGACCTCGCCTCGGTTGCCGTGGGCGGGATCTCGGGCGCGCTTGTTGCCAGCGAGCGCAAGCTCGACCCCATTGGCTTCATTGGCCTGTCAATGCTCTGCGGCCTGGGCGGAGGCCTGATCCGCGACATGGCCATGCAGCAGGGTGGCACCTACATGCTGGACAACCCCTATGCCATCCCTACCACGGTGGCCATCGGGCTTCTCATCTTCTTCTTTGCGCGACCCTTCGAGAAGTTCCCCGATCTGCTTGAGTGGGTCGACATCATCTCGGTCGCGCTGTTTGCCTTGGGCGGGACAGATAAGGCCATCGTCTATAGCCTGCTACCGGTCTCGGCCATCCTTATGGGAACGTTGACCGGCGTGGGTGGCGGAATGCTGCGAGACGTCTTTTTGGGGGACGTGCCCAGGATCTTCAAGCCCAGCAGCTACTACGCCGTGTGCGCCGTGGCGGGAAGCGCCGTCTATTACGGGATGGTCCAGTGGCTGGACATCAACAAATACATCGCCGCGGTCGTGATGGTCCTGGTCACCGTGGGCCTGCGCCGCTGGTCGCTGGCCAAGGGCGCCACAACGCCGCACCCCACCGACTTTACCCCCAGGGTCACCGCCCGCCTGCGCCGCTACAAGACCCAGGGCAAGCGCCGGCACAAGTAAAACCTCGCCGCGGGCACGACGGCCAAGAACTCGCGCGACTTTTCTTGGTTTAAAACGGGAACTGCCAAGTAGACACGCACCTCAAACCAACGTTTTCCCAGTTGAGCCATGTCCAAAAGCGCCTGGCTACTCGACTAAACCTAATTTAAACCAAGAAAAGTCGCGCCGGCTTATTTCAACGCCGCCAAAAGGTGCCTGGCGCTACGTCTAGGCAACAAAAAAGGGCTGCCCTTGCGGGCAGCCCTTGAACAATCTGGCGGAGGGAGAGGGATTTGAACCCTCGTAGCCTCAGAAAGGCTAAACGGTTTTCGAGACCGCCGCATTCAGCCGCTCTGCCATCCCTCCGAATTAGCTAGCGAGAAAACCAAAGGTTTGCTGCGCCAACTATGGGATACAAAACGGGCGCCCTTGGGCGCCCGAGAATGTACTGGCGGAGAGTCAGGGATTTGAACCCTGGAGACGCTTTAGACGCCTACACGATTTCCAATCGTGCTCCTTCGGCCACTCGGACAACTCTCCATGTAATGGTGCGTCAGCTATTGTACATAAAAACCAACGCCGCGCCAACGACTTTTTTATTTTTCCTGGATGCCCAGGTCAAGCCGCCAGAAGACCTACTTCTTGACCATACCGTTGCGCACGGCCCACTTGCGGCGCTCAGTCTCGTTGAGGATGCGCTTGCGCATGCGGATCGACTGCGGCGTGATCTCGACCAGCTCGTCGTCCATGATGTACTCAAGGGCCTCCTCAAGCGAGAAGCGGCGGGGCGGGGTGAGCTGCACGGCCACGTCGGCGGTGGAGCTGCGCTGGTTGCCCAGGGACTTGGAGCGCGCGATGTTGACGACCATGTCGCCGGGCTTGGAGCGCTCGCCCACGAGCATGCCCTCGTAGCACTCGGTGCCGGGCTCGACGAAGAGCTGGCCGCGCTCCTGCAGGGTACCCAGGGCGTAGGCCACGGCCTTCTCGGTGCTCATAGAGATCATGGCGCCGTTCTGGCGAACGCCAATCTCGCCAGCGTAGGGGCCGTACTCAAGGAAGGTGTGGTAGAACACGGCGTCGCCGTGGGTGACGTTAAGGATGCGATTCTTGAGGCCCATGATGCCGCGCGTGGGAATCTTGAACTCGAGGTGGGTGGTGTTGACGCCCGCCTCCATGCTCACCATGGTGCCACCGGCGTTGCCAAAGACCTCGATGACCTTTCCGCCGTACTCGCCGTTGCACTCGACGACGGCCTGCTCGATGGGCTCGACGGTGTGGCCGCTCTCGTCCTTCTTAAACAGGACGCGGGGACGGCCAACCTGGAACTCGAAGCCCTCGCGGCGCATGGTCTCCATCAGGACGGAGAGGTGCAGGATGCCGCGACCAGAGACCTCGATGCCGGTCTTGTCGGGAAGCTCCTCGATGCGCATGGTGACGTTGTTCTCGCGCTCCTGGAACAGGCGCTCCTTGAGCTGGCGGCCGCCCACGATGTCGCCCTCACGGCCAACAAGCGGCGAGGTAGAGGGCTCAAAGACGATGGAGAGGGTGGGCGGGTCGATCTCGATGGGCTCGAGCTCAACGGGATTCTCGGGGTCGGTGTAGACGTCGCCGATGTCGGTGGAGTCGACGCCCACGACGGCCGCGATGTCGCCGGCCACGGCCTCGGTGCACTCCTTGCGGCCCAGGTAGTCGAAGGTGAAGAGCTGCTTGACCTGGCTCATGGCGCGCGAACCGTCGTTCTTCACGACCAAAATCTTGTCGCCGTCGTGGATGGTGCCCGAGTAGATGCGGCCAATGCCGATGCGGCCCACGTACTCGGAGTGGTCGATGGTCACGCACTGCATGGCCAGGGCGCCCTCGGGGTCGACGTCGGGCGCGGGCAGGTCGTCGACGATCATGTCGAGCATGGGGAACATGTCGGCGTTGTCATCTGCGGGGTCGAGACGGGCAAAGCCGTTGACGGCAGAGGCGTAGATGACGTGCTCCATGGCAAACTCGAGCTGCTCGTCGGTGGCGCCAAGGTCGGCCATGAGGTCCAGGCAGTCGTTGTAGGCCTTCTCGGGGTCCGAGCCGGGCTTGTCGATCTTGTTGACCACGATCATGATGGCTAGGCCAGCGGCGATGGCGTGGGACAGAACGAAGCGGGTCTGGGGCATGGGGCCCTCGGCCGCGTCGCACAGCAGCAGGGCGCCGTCGGCCATGCGCAGGACGCGCTCGACCTCGCCGCCAAAGTCGGCGTGGCCCGGGGTATCGATGATGTTGATCTTGATGCCCTTGTACTCGACCGAGATGTTCTTGGCCAGGATGGTGATGCCGCGCTCGCGCTCCTGATCGTTGGAGTCAAGCACGCGCTCCTCGACCTGCTGGTTGGCACGGAAGGCGTCCGTGGCCTTAAGCAGCTGGTCAACAAGGGTGGTCTTGCCGTGGTCGACGTGGGCGATGATGGCAATGTTCCTGATGTTTTCCTGGCGCATAGGTCCCTCTCGAAGACAAGTGGATGTAATTTCGGCAAACGGGAGAATTATAGCGCTCGGGCGGCATAAGAAAATGCCGTGGCATTATCTACCACGGCATCTACAGCACTTCCACAGCTGATGGCGAGAAGTTCGCGGCGGCTAGAGCAGCGCGTCGACCTCTCCTGCGGGGGCGGGCTCGGTCCAACCAAAGGTGTCCTCGTCGCCGGTCACGTCGACCAAAGAGAAGGCCGAGAAGCTCCGGTAGCCCTTCTCGCCAAACTCGAGGATGACGGCGTCTTGGTAGGCGCCCGCCTCGTCCTCGACGGCGCCGCGGTAGGTGAGGGCATAGCGCACGGGGTCGCCCAGGCCAGCAGAGGCGTCGCCCTTCTCGGCCGCCACCTTGCCCACCTTGGCACGAGCACCTTCCAGGCATTCCTCGGGGCCGTCCTCGGCAAACTCGTAGCTGGCGATGTTTCCCGCCTTGTCCTGGACGGCGAGAAGGACGTAGAGGTCCTCGCCCACGGCAAGCACGTCCAGGGCCTTGCCCAAAAGCTGGCTGGCCAGCTCGTCCGTCTTTGCCGAGACGCCGTCTTTAAGGCCGTCCGTATCCGCCATGTAAGTCCCTTCTCGCAGCTTAACGCCCACGATAATACCCCAAGCCCCTTACTTCTCGCCCGGCGCGGCTGCTAGAAAAGTGGGGGTCTGGCGCAGGGATGAGGGCTTCTCGCTAGAAAAATGGGGGTCGGGCGCTGAGAAAGGGGCGTTTTGCTACAAAAAGGCGGGTCGGGCGCTTGAAAATTGCGCCCGGACGGCGATTTTGTAGCGAGAAGGCCGCCGCGCTGCGCCCGACCCGTGATTTTGTAGCGAGAAGGACGCCGCACTGCGCCCGACCCGGGATTTTGTAGCGAGAAGACCCCGCCCGTCTCGCCAATAAAAAACGGGCGACCCAGCCGGCCGCCCGTAAGCAATCTATGGTGGAGACAATGGGGTTCGAACCCACGACCTCAGGCTTGCAAAGCCCGCGCTCTCCCAGCTGAG
>CAVKOL010000005.1:8922-35530 GCA_963658035.1 Bacteroidaceae bacterium | reverse complement strand
GCGGGCTGCGGCGTTGTTTTGATCTCTCGCCCCGATAAAAACGAGCAGGGCTTCTCGCTCGAGGAAGTTTTTGACGCCTGCAAGAAGGTCGCTTTATCTTAAGCGTAGAAAATTGTCCAGAAACTGAAGACCATAGGCAATTTATTATCCCTTGACCATTCAAGAAAGTACTATATTGAAGCCAGCGCCTTGGACTTAAGGCTAAAAAATACCTGCGTATATTTGACCTCTATACGCAGGTATTTGCAGGTGTAAAGGGAGTCTCCACAGGTAAGGGGACGCCAAGACAGCACAAGGGAAGGGATTTTAGAAATGGAAAGCACGGTTAGCAGGAGGAACTTCATCGCAGCCGCCGCCGGTTTGGCTACCGTCGGCCTTGCCGCTTGCTCCAACAACAGCAGCAGCTCCTCCGATACCTCCGCCACCACCGAGACCAAGGCCGCGGCCGCCAAACCCGTCATCCTGGTCACCAGCTTTGGCACGAGCTACAACGATTCTCGCCACATCACCATCGGCGCCATCGAGGACGCCGTCCGCGAGAAGTACGGCCACGACTACGACGTCCGCCGCGCCTTCACCGCCCAGATCATCATCGACAAGCTCAAGAAGCGCGACAACATCTCGATCGACAACATGACCGAGGCACTTGACCGCTGCGTCGCCGACGGCGTGACCCAGGTCGTCGTCCAGCCCACCCACCTCATGGACGGCCTTGAGTACAACGACGTCAAGGACGAGCTGGAGAAGTACAAGGACAAGTTCGAGAAGACCTCCCTGGGCGAGCCCCTGCTGTCCTCTGACGACGACTACTCCAAGGTCGCCGACGCCATCAAGGACGCCATGGCCTCCTACGACGACGGCAAGACCGCCATCTGCCTGATGGGCCACGGCACCGAGGCCGAGTCCAACAAGGACTACACCACCATGCAGGAGAAGTTCACCGCCAAGGGCTACACCCAGTTCTTCGTGGGCACCGTCGAGGCCGAGCCCACCTGCGACGACGTCATCGCCGCCGCCCAGGCCGCCGGCTACACCAAGGCTGTCCTGGCGCCCCTCATGGTCGTCGCCGGCGACCACGCCAACAACGACATGGCCGACGAGACCGACCCCGACAGCTGGGCCGCCAAGTTCATCGCCGCGGGCTTCGAGGTCGAGTGCGTCCTCAAGGGCCTGGGCCAGTACGACACCATCGACGACATCTACGTGGAGCACACCACCGCTGCCGTCGAGGCCCTCGCCTAAGCTTTAGTTGTTCCGTGGCCCCGCGTACCTCCCCACGCGGGGCCTTCTCAACTTGATTGGATTCTCAAAGCATGAAGAAGAATGCCCTTACCCTGGCCGTCACCTGCGCCCTTGCGCTGACGACCTTTGCCGGCTGCTCCGCCAGCCAGTCCTCTACCTCGACCAGCGACAGCTCCAGCACCACGCAGGAGCAGACCACGACCGAGTCTGAGAAGTCCGACGACTCCGCTGAGAAGACCGAGGACACCTCCGAGTCCTCCTCCGACGGCATCACCGCCGACAAGCTCAACGAGGGCACCTACGACATCGAGGTGACTTCCAGCTCCAACATGTTCAAGGTCGTCAAGGCCGAGCTCACCGTGGCCGACGGCGGCATGAGCTGCGTCCTTACGCTTTCGGGCACCGGCTACGGCAAGCTCTTCATGGGCACCGCCGAGGCTGCCGCCGCGGCGGGCGAGGAGGAGTGCATCCCCTACATCGAGGACGCCGAGGGCAAGTACACCTACACTGTGCCTGTCGAGGCCCTGGACAAGGACACCGATTGCGCCGCCTGGAGCATCAAGAAGGAGCAGTGGTACGACCGCGTGCTCGTCTTCGAGTCCTCCAGCCTGCCTGCAGGGGCGCTGAAGTAACATGGCTCAGACAAGGACGCGCATAAGGGCGGCGTACGCCCTCTCTATCCTGGCGTTTCTCGCATTCCTCTTCCCGTTTCTCGCGGGTTGCGCCACAGGCAAGAGTGCCGCGTCCTTGACCGAGAACTACCTCATTGAGGTCGAGCTTCAGGGAGGGTCGGGGCGCGCCAGCCTCGTCTCTCCCTGTTCGCTCGTTAAAGAGGGCGACGCCTACACGGCCACCCTCGTTTGGTCGAGCTCAAACTACGACAAGATGACGGTCGACGGCGTTGACTATGAGCCCACGACCACCGACCCGGGATCCACCTTCGAGGTGCCCGTCGTCCTGGACACCGACATGGTCGTCCAAGCCGAGACCCTGGCCATGTCGACGCCCCACACGGTCGAGTACACGATTCGATTCGACTCGTCCACGATGGTGGCGGCAGACTCCGCCAACACGGCATCCGACAGCTCAACGGACGCAAGCTCCGCGTCCACCTCGACGCAGGTCGAGGACTTTCGCAACACCGACATCGGCTGTGGCTGGCAGCCCACGGCCTCCGCTGAGCTCTCGTATGCAACCCACTTCACGATCGACGAGTACGAGGGCGGCTACAAGCTCATCTGCGTCTCAAACGGCGAGCGCTACCTCATCGTGCCGGAGGGCCAGCAGGCCCCCGATGGCCTTTCTTCCGACATCGCCGTCATCAACCTGCCCGCCAACAAGACCTATCTGGTCTCGTCTTCCACGATGTGCCTGGTAGATGCCCTGGGTGCCATCAGCGACGTCTCGATGACGTCGGTCAAGGCCGAGGACTGCTCGGTCCAGGGCTTCGTCGACGCCCTCAACTCGGGCGCCGTGACCTACGGCGGCAAGTACAGCGCACCCGACTACGAGCGTATCGCGCAGTCGGGCATCACCTTGGCCATCGAGAACAACATGATCAACCACACGCCCGACGTCAAAGAGAAGCTCCAGGACCTGGGCGTCGTTGTTCTCACCGAGCAGTCGAGCCTCGAGGCCACGGTCTTGGGCCGCATCGAGTGGGTCAAGCTCTACGGCGCCCTCTTTGGCTGCGAGGAGAAGGCCAACCAGATCTTCGATGAACAGCGCACCCAGATAGAGGCGATCGCCGCTCAAAGTGAGAAGAGCTCCGACGACGTCAAGGTCGCCTACTTCTACATCAACTCCAACGGCGCTGCCGTGACCAGGAAAAGCGGCGACTACGTGGCCCAGATGATCCGCCTCGCCGGCGGCGCGTACGCCCTCGACGACACTGCCCAGGCCACCTCGGGCTCCAGCAGCAGCGCCTCGGTCACGCTTGAGATGGAGCAGTTCTTTGCCCTTGCCCGAGACGCCGACGTGATCATCTACAGCTCGTCGATCGACGACTCGGTGCACTCGCTGGACGACCTGGTGGGTAAAAACAGCCTGCTTTCCCAGTTCAAGGCGGTGCAAAACGGCAACGTCTGGCTCACGGGCACCAATATCTACCAACAGATGACGGACAGCTCCCAGATAATTTCTGAGCTCTCGCAGATCATCCAGGGAAGCGACGGGCAGGGCTTCACCCAGCTCACGCGCCTGACCTAAAGACGGCGGAGAAGTACCCATGGCGGGCAAGCTTTCCATGCAATATGCCGAGGGTGGCCGCGCTTCCCGCGCGGTCGCCGTGACGGCGGCCCTTGCGGCGGCGCTCCTGTTGCTGTGCGCCACGAGCCTTTGCTTGGGCAGCATCTCCATCCCCTTGGGCGACATCGTGGCGGCCCTTCTCGGCAACGCGGGATCTAATCCCACCAACTACGAGATCATCTGGAGTATCCGCCTGCCGCGCCTTCTTGAGGCGGCCCTCTTGGGCGGCGCCCTTGCCTTGTCGGGCTACCTGTTGCAGACCTTCTTCAACAACCCCATCGCCGACCCGTTTATCTTGGGCGTCTCGTCGGGCGCCAAGTTTGTGCTGGCGCTGGTCATGATCGTTCTTTTGGGCGCCAGCCAAACCATGTCCTCGCAGGTCATGGTGGTCGCGGCCTTTGCGGGGTCGCTGTTGACCATTGGCTTTGTGCTGGTAATCGCGCGCCGGGTCGGGTCGATGTCGATGCTCATCGTGGCGGGCGTCATGGTGGGCTACATCTGCTCGGCCGCCACTAACTTCCTCATCGCCTTTGCCGACGACCAGTCCATCGTGAACCTCCACAACTGGTCGCAGGGCAGCTTCTCGGGCTCCAACTGGAACGACGTCGCCATCACGGCCGCCGTCGTGCTCACGGCTTCGGTCGCCACGTTTTGCGTCTCGAAGCCGCTCTCGGCCTTTCAGCTGGGCGAGGCCTACGCGCAAAGCGTGGGCGTGAACGTCCGGCGCTTCCGCGTGGTGCTGGTGCTTCTCGCCAGCTTGCTTTCTGCCAGTGTCGCCGCCTTCGCGGGCCCCGTGTCGTTTGTGGGCATCGCGGTGCCGCACCTTATCCGCTCGGCGATCAAGTCGTCCAGGCCCCTGCGCGTCATACCCGCCTGCTTCTTGGGCGGCGCGGTCTTTTGCGTGGGCTGCGACCTCATTGCCCGCACCGTCTTCGCGCCCGTCGAGCTGTCCTTGAGCTCGGTCACGGCGTTTTTTGGCGCCCCGGTGGTCATCGCCATCATGCTGCGAAAGAGGGCGAGGTAGATGGGGGAGAAGCGCGACATGCCGCTGCGCATCGCGGGTCTTGACGTTGGCTACGGCGCGCGCCGCGTCGTATGCGGCATCGACCTCGAGGTGCGCGAGGGAGAGTTCCTTGCCCTTGTGGGCGCAAACGGCTGCGGCAAGTCGACGCTGCTCAAGACCCTGTGCGGGGAGCTTTCGCCGCTTGCGGGCACGGTCGAGGTCGGGGGACGCCCGCTTGCGTCGTGGCCGCGAGCAGACCTTGCCCGCTATCTCGCCGTCATGCTCACGGCCCGTCCCTCGACCGAGCTTCTCACCTGCAAAGATATCGTCGAGACGGGCAGGATCCCCTTCACCGGCCGCTTAGGCATCCTTTCGCGGGAAGACCACGAGCGCGTGGACGAGGCAATGCGTATCGCCCATGTGAGCGAGCTTGCCGACTGCGACTTCATGCACATCAGCGACGGGCAGCGCCAGCGCGTCCTTCTCGCCCGTGCCATCGCCCAGCGCCCGCGCCTTTTGGTCTTGGACGAGCCCACGGCCTATCTTGACATGAAGTACCAGCTTGACCTGCTGCGCATCTTGCGCGACCTTGCCAAGCGCGAGGGCGTGGCCATCGTCGCGTCCCTGCACGAGGTGGAGCTCGCGCTCAAGGCGGCCGACTCGGTCATGTGCATCAAGGACGGCGCCGTTTTTGCCTACGGGGCGCCCGACGAGGTCTTGACCACGCCCAACGTCTCTGAGCTTTACGGCCTTGAGGAGGGCTCCTTTAGCTCCCTCTTTGGCAACGTCGAGCTTGGCCGCCCCGCGTCTGCGCCCCGCACCTTTGTGATCGCCGGGGCGGGCACCGGCGCCGCCACCTTCCGCCGCCTGGTGCGCGAGGGCACCGCGTTTTACGCCGGGGTCCTGCACCAGGGCGACGTCGACGCCGTCTTGGCGGCAGACCTCGCGGCAGAAGTCGTGCTCGAGAAGCCTTTCGAGTCCATTGGCGAGAAGAGCCTAAATCGTGCCAAGCAGCTTCTTCGCGGTTGCGACAGGCTCATCGTGTGCTGTCAAGAACTCGGCCCTCTCAACGCTCGCAACCAGGAGCTTGTGGACCTGGCCGCAGAGCTTGGTCTTGTCGTCGAGAAGGACGGGTAATTTCTTGTCTTCAATTTTGCTTAAGGGTTAAGCGGTAAGATTTTCCCGCCAAAATGCGACGAATAGAGAAATTCCACCCGCATTTTGCCAGGTATGACGAGGGTATGCAAAAAAATCACCCTTCCAAGCAAAATTGTTCCACGTCCTCAACGCCGTTTCTCGCAACATAGGGATAAAAATTTGGGCTAGATGGGGGAGCGTTTTACATGGGGGACGACAAGACCGGATCTTCCGGCGGCAAGAGCCTTGTTGATTTCATCGATATCGATAAGCTCCAGGAGATTCAGGACGCTTGCTCCAAGGCTTTGGGCGTCGCCCTCATCATCTCCGATTACCGCGGCGTTCCCATCACAAAAATGAGCGGTTTCACGCGCCACTGCATCTTGTGCCGCGAGAAGAAAGAGCTCTGCGTCATGTGCGAGCGCTGCGACGCCTTTGGCGGCATCCGCGCCGCGACGAGCGGCGAGCCCTGCATCTACCGTTGCCACGCCGGCCTGGCCGATTTCGCCGTGCCCCTTGTGGTCGACGGAAACTACCTGGGCGCCGTTTTGGGCGGCCAGGTCAAGCTCAAGGACGGCGCGCCAAAGCTCGAGGACGTCGTCTCTCGCGACGCCGCAATCGTCTCGTCGCCCGAGATGCTCGCCGCCCGCGACGCCATCGCGCCCATCGAGTACGACCGCCTTCTCGCTGCGGCCGAGACCGTGGGATACCTCATGGGCTACGTTCTTGGGGGCAGCGTCGGTTCGCCCGACCGTCTCTCCCAGATGATCAAGGATCGCGACTCCGAGCTCGTGGTCCTGCAGGCCGCCCTCGACGAGCAGCAGCGCGAGCAGCGCAAGCGCGCCAAGCAGTCCCGCCGCCTGGACGAGGTCTTTCGCTGCTTCTTCCCCGTGATGAACGAGCTGCACTCCCTTGCAAGCTCCGAGGGCGCGACCCAGACCGACGACCTCATCCTCGACTTCGTCGACGTCTCGCGCTACGTCATGGAGACGAGCTGCCGCTTCGTCTCGCTGGGCGAGGAGGTCACGCACGCCTATGCGCTGCTGCGCGTGCTTTCCACTCGCTACCCCGGTGCCATCGAGTACTCGATCAAGGTGCCCGAGCGCCTCTACGCCACGCCCTGCCCGTTCATGGTGCTTCGCCCGATCATCCTCGCCGCCCTGCAGGACCCCTGGGGCGCGGCTCCCGAGGGCGGCTGCGAGATCTCCATCGGCGTCGATGAGCTCGACGACGCCCTCTGCGTCGTGGTGGCCCAGACTTGCGTGGACCTGGCCCAGATGCGCGAGGCCGCGACCGACCACGGCGACGGCTCCTCCTACACCATCCGCGACGCCAGCCGCCGTCTGGCCGCCATGGACGACGGCAACCCCGGGGTCGAGGTCGCCGCCCGCAGCGACGGCAAGCCCGGTTGCCTCTTGAAGTTCAGCCTGCCTTACGGCGAGGCCGCCCGCAACGTGTCGAGTAGGGGATAGCATGAGCCACATCGTCTTGCTGGAGCAGTCCCAGCGTGAGCGCGACTTCACCGGCGCCCTTCTGCGCGACAACTTCCCCGAGGTCGAGGTCGACGTGGCCACCGATTTCGAGGACGCCCTGGCTAAGGTCAAGGCGGGCTCCTGCGACCTTCTCATCGCCAACGTGCCGCGCTTCACCTATGCCTACTCGTCGTTTCTCTCTCGCGCCAACGCCAACATGGGCGGCTCGCCCATCCTCGTCGTCTCCACGGCCTCCAACGCTGAGGTCTCGAGCAACGTCTGGCGCCTGGGCGTCACCGACTACCTCTTGAAGCCCTTCAGGCCCAATTGGCTCGTCTCGGCCGTCCATGCCCTCATCAACACCACCGACGAGACCCAGTCGCTCAAGCTCGACTGGCGCCGCAAGCACTACGTCAAGCGCCTGGGCGAGTACCTGCAGCAGTACAAGTTCAAGGAGTGCGTGCAGGTCTGCCGCGAGTACGTGGACTATCTCTACGACTCCTTGGACAACTCGACCGAGATCGGCCAGGCGCTTGTCGCCTTCGCCGAGGCCGCGGTCGCCTTCTCGGGCGGCTACGGCTCGTCTTGCCGCAGCAACGCCGAGAACTTCTTAGGCCAGCTGCGCGTGCGCCTCGAGCGCTCTCGCAGCCGCTTTGACGCCTATGTCCTCTACGAGAAGCTCGTGTGCCGCCTCTTTGACCTGCGCGACCGCGAGGGCGTTCAGGTGGTGAGCCCCATCCAGCGCATCTTGACCCACATCGACCGCAACGTGCGCGAGGAGCTCACCTTGTTCGATATGGCCAAGTTCGCCAGCATGTCGCCCAGCTACTTCTCCAAGTACTTCAAGCGCGAGACGGGCCACAATTTCGTGAGCTACGTCACCGACAGCAAGATGGAGTACGCCTGCCTCATGTTGCTTGAAAGCGACATGTCGATCATCCAGATCGCAAACGAGCTCTCCTACAACGGGGCCAACTACTTTAGCAAGACCTTCAAGAAGCGCATGGGCGTCACCCCCACCGAGTACCGCGAGCAGGGCGGCGCCGTAACCGCCCCCGCGCCAGACCAAGAAGAGTAGGCCTTCCAACTACCGCGCCCTTTTGCGCCCGCCGCGCCGGTATGTCCGACGCGGCGGGCGCTTTTGTCTTCTCGCCATATGCCAGATATCGCGTTTTTTGTCCTGCGCAGGGGCGAAATCTAGCACCTGCAAATCAAAAAAGCCCGCCCGCGCGTCCCCATACTTTTACTCGAAAGACTCATGTGCCGCGGTGGCGCATGGGGAGCTGTTAGGTGTGTGCCATACAACAAGGAGGTAAGCACATGCAGAGCGAAGCTTTGGGCATGGTTGAGACCAAGGGTCTCGTCGGTGCCATCGAGGCGGCAGACGCTATGGTCAAGTCCGCCAACGTCTCGCTGGTCGGCTACGAGAAGATCGGCTCCGGCCTCGTGACCGTCATGGTCCGTGGCGACGTGGGTGCCGTCAAGGCGTCCGTCGACGCCGGCGCCGCCTCTGCCGAGAAGGTCGGCCAGGTCGTGTCGGTCCACGTCATCCCGCGTCCCCACACCGACGTGGAGAAGATCATCCCCCACGGTCTCGACTAGCCGCTGTCCGCGAGCGTTCTCACTTGTAAAGGAAGGGAATCAGCATGAATGATGAGCTGGTCAACAAGGTAATGGCCGAGGTCGCCAAGACCCTTGCCACCAACACCGCCAGCAGCTCCACCGTTGCCGCGACCCACGTCGTGCCCAACAACGGCTGCAACCTCACCGAGTACGTCGGCACCGCCATTGGCCACACCGTGGGCCTGGTCATCGCCAACGTCGACCGCCAGATGCACGAGAAGTTCGGTCTTCCCGAGAAGTACCGCTCCATCGGCATCGTCGGCGACCGTACCGGCGCCGGACCCCAGATCTTCGCTGCCGACGAGGCCGTGAAGGCTACCAACACCGAGATCTTGAAGATCGAGACCCCTCGTGATACCGAGGGCGGCGCCGGTCACGGCTGCCTGATCGTCTTCGGCGCCGAGGACGTCTCTGACGCCCGCCGCGCCGTCGAGGTCACCTTGGCCGAGACCGAGAACCACTTCGGCGACGTCTACGGCAACTCCGCCGGTCACCTGGAGTTCCAGTACACCGCCCGCGCCTCCTACGCCTGCAACAAGGCTTGGGGCGCCCCCATCGGCAAGGCCTTTGGCCTGACCGTCGGCGGCCCCGCCGCCATCGGCGTCCTTCTCGGCGATACCGCCGTCAAGGCCGCTACCGTCGACGTCCTCGACGTCGCCAGCCCCGCCAAGGGCACCAGCTTCTCCAACGAGGTCATCACCACCTTCACCGGCGACTCCGGTGCCGTCAAGCAGGCCATCATCGCGGCCCGCGAGGTCGGTATGCAGGTCCTCGGCTCCATGGAGCCCTCCGAGGAGCTCAAGTCCACCACGACTCCGTACATCATCTAGGAAGGAGTCGTAAATGCCTAAGTCCAAGCGCTTTGAGGCCCTCGCGGAGCGTCCTATCCACAAGGACGGCTTCGTAACCGAGTGGCCTGAGGTCGGCTTCGTCGCCACCGAGAGCCCCAACGATCCTGTGCCCAGCATCAAGATCGAGAACGGCGTCATCGTCGAGATGGACGGCAAGACCCGCGATGAGTTCGACATGCTCGACGTCTTCATCGCCGACACCGCCATCCGCCTCGACAACGCCGAGAAGGCCATGGCCACCCCCTCGATCGACATCGCCCGCATGATGGTCGACATCAACGTCTCCCGTGAGCAGGTCCTGGACTACACCCTGTCCTGCACCCCGGCCAAGTTGACCGAGATCTGCAACCAGCTCAACATCGTCGAGATCATGATGGCCGTCCAGAAGATGCGCGCCCGCGCGTATCCTTCCAACCAGTGCCACACCACCAACGTCCGCGACAACCCCGTCCTTCTCGCCGCCGACGCGGCCGAGGGCGCCATGCGCGGCTTCGATGAGCAGGAGACCACCGTCGCGGTTACCCGCTACGCCCCCTTCAACGCCATCGCCATTCTTGTGGGCACCCAGTCCGCGCGCCCCGGCATCCTGACCCAGTGCTCCCTCGAGGAGGCCACCGAGCTCCAGATGGGCATGCGCGGTTTCACCGCCTACGCCGAGACCATCTCCGTCTACGGCACCGAGAACGTCTTCATGGACGGCGACGACACGCCTTACTCCAAGGCCTTCCTCGCCTCCTGCTACGCTTCGCGCGGCATGAAGATGCGCTTCACCTCCGGTACCGGTTCCGAGGTCCAGATGGGCTTCGCCGAGGGCAAGTCCATGCTTTACCTCGAGGCCCGTTGCCTGGCGATCACCAAGGGCGCCGGCGTCCAGGGCACCCAGAACGGCTCGGTCTCCTGCATCGGCGTCCCCGCCGCCGTCCCCGGCGGCCTGCGCGTCGTCGCGGCCGAGAACCTGCTGTCCATGATGCTCGACCTCGAGTCCACCACCTCCAACGACCAGACCTTCACCCACTCCGACCTGCGTCGTTCCGTGCGTTCCATGCCGCAGTTCCTGCCTGGCACCGACTTCATCTGCTCGGGTTACGCCAACCAGCCCAACTACGACAACATGTTCGCCGGTTCCAACTGGGACGCCCACGACTTCGACGACTGGTGCGTCATCCAGCGCGACATGAAGGTCGACGCCGGCCTGCGCCCGGTCAAGGAAGAGGACGTCGTCAAGGCCCGTAACTACGCGGCCCGCGCCATCCAGGGCCTGTTCCGCGAGCTCGGCCTGCCCCCGATCACTGACGAGGAGGTCGAGGCCGCGACCTACGCCGACGGCTCCCTCGACGTCCCCGAGCGCAACGTCAACGAGGACCTCAAGGCGGTCGAGGAGATGATGAACCGCGGCACCAACGCCGTCGACCTCATCCGCGCCCTCGACAAGGCCGGCTTCAAGCCCGTCGCCGAGGCCATCTTCGGCATGATGAAGCAGCGCGTCTCCGGCGACTACCTGCACACCTCCTCCCTGGTCACCAAGGAGTGGAAGGTCGAGTCCGCCGTCAACAAGCCCAACACCTATCAGGGCCCGCAGACCGGTTACCAGATGTCTGACGAGCGCTGGAACGAGATCAAGGCCATTCCTTGGGCCGTCGATCCCAAGACCATTTAAGAGAGGGGGTACACACCGTGAACATTGATGAGGCAACTCTTCGCAGCATCGTCGAGAAGGCCGTCGCCAGCGTCATGGCCTCTCAGCAGGCCACGTGCGCCGAGGCCCCCGTCGTAGACTCCGGCGAGGTCACCAAGAGCAAGGAGGGCGGCTTCGCCCAGGTGCCCGGCACCGCTACCGCGACCACCGGCACCCAGGAGGGCATGACCCTGACCGAGACCGGTGAGGCGCCCAAGGGCACCGACCCCAACGAGGTCGTCGTCGGCATCGCCGCCGCCTTTGGCAAGTACCAGCACGAGAACATCGTGCACGTTCCCCACACCCAGATCCTTCGCGAGGTCCTGGCCGGCATTGAGGAGGAGGGCTGCAAGTGGCGCGTCGTGCGCGTCTACCGCACCTCCGACGTCTCCTTCGTCGCCCACGACGCCGCCGAGTGGTCGGGTTCCGGCATCGGCATCGGCATCCAGTCCAAGGGCACCACGGTCATTCACCAGAAGGACCTTCCGCCCCTCAACAACCTCGAGCTCTTCCCGCAGTGCCCGCTTATCGACCTCGACACCTACCGTCAGATCGGTAAGAACGCCGCCATGTACGCCAAGGGCCAGAGCCCCACGCCCGTTCCCATGAAGAACGACCAGATGGCGCGCCCCGCGTTCCAGGCCGTGTCCGCCCTTCTCCACATCAAGGAGACCGAGCACACCGACCGTGACCGCAAGCCGCAGTCCATCGACGTCAAGTTCGCATAAGGGGAGGAGGAAACACTATGGATCAAGAAACCCTCATGAAGGAAGTCGTCGCCCAGGTGCTCCAGGCCATGGGCAACCAGGCTCCCGCCGCCCCTGCTCCCAGCGCCCCTTGCTGCGAGAAGGTCACCAAGGACCAGTACCCTCTCGGTGAGAAGATCCCCGAGAAGATCAAGACCCCCTCTGGCGTCGCCTTGACCGACCTCAAGTACGACGACGTCATCAGCGGCAAGCTCAACTTCAAGGACTTCGGCATCACCCGCGAGACCCTGGAGATGCAGGCCCAGGTCGCCGAGTCCGTTCGTCGCGACCCCTTTGCCGGCAACATGCGCCGCGCCGGCGAGCTCATCGCCATCCCCGATGACCGCCTGCTCGAGATGTACAACGCCCTTCGCCCGTACCGCTCCACCAAGCAGGAGCTTCTCGACATCGCCAACGAGCTCGAGACCCAGTACGACGCCAAGGTCTGCGCCAAGCTCGTCCGCGACGCCGCCGACATCTACGAGAAGCGCGACCGTCTTAAGAAGAACTAAATCAACCTTTCTGTCGAGGGAAGACCGATGAAACTTGTAGCAGGAATCGACATCGGAAATGCCACGACGGAGACTGCCCTCGCCCGTATCACCGATACGGGCGAGGCCCAGTTTTTGTCGAGCGCCACTGTGTCCACCACGGGCATCAAGGGCACGCTCCAAAACATCAACGGCATCTTCCATTCCCTTACGGTCGCGGCCGAGAAGGCGGGCCTGGAGGTCAACGACGTCCAGGAGATCCTGCTCAACGAGGCGGCGCCCGTTATTGGCGATGTGGCCATGGAGACCGTGACCGAGACCATCATCACCGAGTCGACGATGATCGGTCACAACCCGGCCACCCCCGGTGGCGTGGGCGTGGGCGTCGGCGAGACGATGTGGCCATGGAGACCGTGACCGAGACCATCATCACCGAGTCGACGATGATCGGCCACAACCCGGCCACCCCGGGCGGCGTGGGCGTTGGCGTGGGCGAGACGATCGACATCGAGGAGCTCGTCGCCGCGCCTTCCGGCAAGGACTATATCGTCGTCGTGGCCCCCGCCGTCGACTTCGAGCGCGCGGCCCGTCTCATCAACGAGGCCCAGGCCGCGGGCAAAAGCGTGACCGCAGCCATCGTCAAGAAGGACGACGGCGTCCTCATCAACAACCGACTCAACCGCAAGATCCCCATCGTCGACGAGGTCAGGCTCATCGAGAAGGTGCCCTTGGGCATGCGATGCGCCGTCGAGGTGGCGGGCGTGGGCGACGTCGTGCAGACGCTCTCCAACCCCTTTGGCATCGCCACGGTCTTTGGCCTCGACTCCGAGGAGGTCAAGCAGGTCGTCCCGATCTCGCGCGCCCTTATCGGCAACCGCTCGGCCGTTGTCATCAAGACCCCCGAGGGCGACGTTAAAGAGCGCCGTATCCCGGCGGGCAAGATCGAGTTCGAGGGTGCCAACGGCCACGTCGAGCGCATCGACGTAGACGCCGGCGCCGAGAAGATCATGGCAGCCGAGGGCAAGTGCGGCGAGATCGTGGACGTTCGCGGCGAGGCCGGCACCAACGCCGGCGGCATGCTCGAGAACGTCCGCCTCGTCATGTCTCGCCTCACCAACAAGCACCCCAAGGAAATCAAGATCCAGGACCTTCTCGCCGTGGACACGTTCACGCCGCAGGAGGTCAAGGGCGGACTCGCCAACGAGTTCTCCCAGGAAAACGCCGTCGGCGTCGCCGCCATGGTCCAGGCCGACAGGCTCGCCATGCAGTCCATCGCCGACGACTTCGCCCGCCAGGTCGACATTCCCGTCAAGGTCGGCGGCGTCGAGGCCGACATGGCCATCCGCGGCGCCCTCACCACGCCGGGAACCACCAAGCCCATCGCCATTCTCGACATGGGCGCCGGCTCCACGGACGCCTCGATCATCAACAGCGAGGGCAAGATCCACTTCATCCACCTCGCGGGCGCGGGCAACATGGTCACCATGCTGATCCAGTCCGAGATGGGCCTCGACAGCTTCGACGTTGCCGAGGACGTGAAGAAGTACCCGCTGGCCAAGGTGGAGAGCCTCTTCCACATTCGTCACGAGAACGGCACGGTCGAGTTCTTCACCGAGCCTTTGGATCCCTCGGTCTTCGCGAAGGTCGTCGTCCTTAAGGAAGGCGACCTGGTGCCCATCGACACCGATCTCACGATGGAGCAGATCCGCATCATCCGCCGCGAGGCTAAGCGCAAGGTCTTCGTGACCGACGCGCTGCGCGCCCTTAAGCGCGTGAGCCCCACCGGCGAGGTCCGCGACATCGGCTTTGTTGTCATGGTCGGCGGCTCTTCTTTGGACTTCGAGGTCCCCACGATGATCACGGACGCCTTGTCCCACTATAAGATCGTCGCCGGCCGCGGCAACATCCGCGGTACCGAGGGGCCGAGAAACGCCGTGGCAACCGGTCTTGTTCTTTCCATGACCGCCGGCGGGGGTGTGTAGGCCATGGCCGTCATCAACCCGGCGAAGCCCGACATCTGCGTCAAGTGTTCCCCTAACCATTCGCCCGCGGTCCTGCGCACGGTGCTTCTTGGTATGGAGGAGGAAGGCATTCCTTTCCATCTTTCTGCCGAAGAGCAAAAAGATGCCATGGCCCTTGCTTGGCAGGCCGCCGAGGAGTCCAGATTGGACGTTGGAGTAGGGGTCGACGACAAGAATGTCGTTTTGGGCTTCGCTAAGCTTAAACCTGATAAACCGCTGTTCAGTGTTGCTGTTTTAGCTGGTGAAGAGAAGATTCGCGACATCGGCGCCAACGCCGCGAGGCTCGTCAAGCGCATGCCTTTCAAGATGTGATTCTTCTCAACGACAAATTTTTACGTGGAGGTGAACTGAAATGAAACAAAGCCTGGGACTGATCGAGACCTACGGCCTGGCCGCGGGTATCGAGGCCGCCGACGCGGCTGTCAAGTCTGCCAACGTTACCCTCATCGGCTACGAGCTGGCAATGGGCGACGGCATGACGACCATCAAGATCGCCGGCGACGTCGGCGCCGTCAAGGCCGCCGTCGACTCCGCCAAGGCAGCTGCCAGCAAGGTGGGCACCGTCGCGAGCGCGCACGTCATCGCCCGCCCGGCAGAGAACCTCGACGGCCTGGTCGTCAACAAGCGCACCCTGGGCTCCATGCCCGGCGCCCGCGCCGACGTCAAGGGCAACTCTCCGCTCTCCGCTTCTTATGTTCCGCCCGAGCCCAAGGCAGAGGTTAAGGCAGCGGCTAAGGCTGAGCCCGAGCCTGAGGTAAAGGCCGAGGAGGCCGCCGAGTCCGAGCCCGTCGCCGAGCCCGTGCCCGCCCCTGAGCCGGAGGCCAAGCCCGAGCCTGAGCCCGTCGCCGAGCCCGAGGCAACCCCCGAGCACGAGCCCGAGCCCGAGCCCGCCCCCAAGGAGCAGCCCAAGCCCGCCGCTAAGCGCTCTCCCAGGAACCGCAGGTCCTCCGGCGGCTCCTCCAAGAAGTAAACGTCCCTCTCACCTTTGAAACGAGGTTAGTTATGAACGAAGCACTCGGCATGATCGAGACCAAGGGCCTCGTCGGCGCCATCGAGGCCGCCGATGCCATGACCAAGTCCGCCAACGTCCAGCTCACCGGCTACGAGAAGATCGGCTCCGGCCTCGTGACCGTCATGGTCCGCGGCGACGTGGGCGCCGTCAAGGCCGCCGTCGACGCCGGCGCCGCCGCCGCGTCCAACGTTGGCCAGGTCGTCTCCCAGCACGTCATCCCGCGTCCCCACACGGACGTCGAGAAGATCGTCCCCAAGACGCTCTAATCACTTAAGGGGTATTACCAATGGACCAGACAAACACCTATGACCCGAGCATCGTGGCCTTGGTCACCAAACTCGTCATGGACGAGCTGGCCAAGTATGCCGACACTTCTCGCCAGGTCAAGGTAGGCGTCTCCAACCGTCACATCCACCTTGACCGCAAGGCGATGGACGTGCTGTTTGGCAAGGACAGCGAGCTTCACCCCAAAAAGGAGCTCGGCCAGCCCGGCCAGTACGCCGCCGAGGAGACCGTGACGCTCAAGGGCCCGCGCGGCGAGCTCAAGCGCGTCCGTGTCCTTGGCCCCCTGCGCGCCCAGACCCAGGTCGAGATTTCCGTTACCGACGGCTTTGCCGTGGGCGTCAAGCCCCCGGTGCGCGAGTCCGGCCAGCTTGAGGGCACCCCCGGCATCGAGGTCATCGGGCCCAAGGGCTCCGTTGTCCTTGACGAGGGTGTGATCGTGGCCCTGCGCCACATCCACATGCACACCGACGACGCCCAGCGCTTTGGCGTCCACAACGGCCAGATCGTCCGCGTCAAGGTGGGCGGGGATCGCGGCGGCATCCTCGACAACGTGGTTGTACGAGTGAGCCCCAAGTTCGGTCTTGAGATGCACATCGACGTTGACGAGGCCAACGGCCTCGGTATCGCCACCGGCGACTTCGTCGAGGTCCTTGATTCTGATTGCGAGGCGTAAAGGATTATGTGTGACGAGCTGGCACAGGCCAACCAGGTCCTCAAGGATTTCGAGCACCTGGTAGAGACGGGGGAGACCCGCGAGTACACCGGCCAGCTCCGCTGCGGCGTCGATCTTGGCACCGCAAACATCGTCCTTGCCGTCGTGGACGAGAACAACACCCCGATCGCCGGGGCGTCCTATCCGTCCAAGGTAGTGCGCGACGGCGTCGTCGTTGATTACATCGGCGCCGTTCGCGTTGTGACTCGCCTCAAGGCCCGGCTCGAGCAAGCGCTCGGTTGCGACCTTGAGGTCGGTGCCTGCGCTATTCCCCCTGGCGTTGCCGAGGGCAGCACAAAAGCTCTCGGCAACGTCGTTGAGGGCGCGGGCTTTCGTTTGGCCGGCATCCTGGACGAGCCCTCTGCTGCGGCGCTCGTCTTGGGCATCGACGACGGGGCCGTCGTCGACGTCGGTGGTGGTACGACCGGCATCAGTGTGCTTCACGACGGGAAGGTCACCTTCACCGCCGATGAGCCCACTGGTGGCGGCCATATGACCCTGGTTCTCTCTGGGGCTTACGGCATCGATACCGACGAGGCCGAGCTCATGAAGCGTGACCCCGCCCACGAGCGCGACGTCTTTGCCGTGGTCAAGCCCACGGTCGAGAAGATGGCTGCGATCGTCAAGAAGTACGTGGACCAAAATCCGGTCGACGTTATCTACGTGGTGGGCGGCGCCTGCAGCTTCACTGATTTCGAGGCCACCTTCGAGAAGTACATCGGCGTTCCCGTGGTCAAGCCCTACGCGCCGCTTCTCGTCACCCCGCTTGGTATCGCCTACGGCTGCGGCCGATAGGTTTTTTGTATTTGATTCTCTGCTCGCCTGAGGGAGGTTTTTGTGGACATGCACGACAGCCTTAACGTCGCCATCGAGAAGGCCGTTCGCTCTGTCATCCGCGGCTATGTCGAGGGCGTTCGCGCTCGGCAGCTCAACCTTCTCGTCGTCTTCACGGGGGCCAAGCTCGGCTGTGCCGACGCCGTCGCCTCTTTGGCGACCCTCAAGGACAAGGGCTACACCTTCAAGGTCCTTCTCAGCGAGAAGGCGGCTTCCATTCTGGACGTCGAGGCAATCGACCGCGCCCTTCTCCCCAAGGACATGTGGATAGGGGAGCCTCCGACCCATGCCGAGGCCCTGGCCCGCGACGCAGACACCATCGTGGTGCCCACGCTTTCGGCAAGCTCGTGCTCTCACGTGGCGTCCATCTTGACCGACACGCCCGCGCAGGCCGCCATCACCGAGGGCCTCATGCTCAGCAAGACGGTTATTTGCGCCGTTGACGGCTGCTGCCCCGACAACCCCCTGCGCGCCCAGATGGGCTTCAAGTTCACGCCCGCCATGGCGCAGCGCATGCGCGACAACCGCGACGCGCTCCGCGATTACGGCGCCGTCTTCACCACGGCAGATCACATGGCCGAGAAGGTCCTTGCGGTTCAGGAGCAGGTCCTGCTCGAGAGGGTCGGCCTTGCATTGGGCGGCGCTGCACGGCCCGCGGAGGCCTCTCCTGTCGCCTGCGCGCCTCAGGCCAGCCCGGCGACCGTTGAGTTTGCCGGCCAGGTTCTCGACGCCGCTTTTATCCGCTCTCTGGGCAGCGGCGCCCAGGTCCGCGTACCCGCCGGCGTAATCGTCACCCAGCTGGCCCGCGACGTCGCGCGCGCCAACGGCATCTCTTTGATTTCTTAGGAAGGTAGGCGAAGTCTCATGCATCTTGGTAAGGTCATCGGCACGGTGGTGTCCACCAGCAAGTGCACCCAGCTTATCGGCTTCAAGCTCTTGATCGTCGAGCCTTTGGACGAGCATCTCCAGCGCAACGGCAACGCCGAGATCGCGGTCGACGCCGTGGGCGCCGGCAACGGCGAGATCGTCTTTGTGGTCGATGGCTCCTCTGCTCGCCACTTGTTCCAGGACGAGAAACCCGACTCGACCCCCATCGACGCCGCGATCATCGGCATCGTCGACTCCGTCGAGGTGATGTAGCTCATGCCCAACATCTACACAAGGGGCGGGGACAAGGGCACGACCTCTCTTGTCGGCGGCTCGCGTGTGGCCAAGTCCGACCTCAAGGTCGAGTGCTACGGCACGGTGGACGAGGCGATCAGCGCCTTGGGCTTTGCCCGCACCCAGTGCTCTTCTCAGCTGGTGCTGGATGTCCTCGTCAAGGTCGAGACGCGACTGTTTGCCGTGGGCTCCGAGCTTGCCGCAGACGAGAAGGGCCTTAAGAAGCTGCAGGCCCTCAAGCCTACCGGCAACCCCGACGAACTTTCCTTTGTTCCCGTCAGCGACGAGGACATCGCCTATCTCGAGGGCATTATCGACAACATCGTGGCCATCGTGGGCAAGCAGCACGAGTTTGTGGTGCCAGGCGTCAACGCCTCGAGCGCCTCGCTCCACGTTGCCCGCACTATCGTGCGCAAGGCTGAGCGACGTGTCGTCGAGCTCTCTGAGCACGAAAACGTGAGGCCGCAGGTGCGCAAGTACCTCAACAGGCTCTCTGACCTCGTCTACGCGCTTGCACGCTACGAGGAGGAGGCCCCGGCCCGTGAGGAGCTGTGCGACCGCGTGGTCGCCGCCGTTAAGGAGACGCTTGGCATGAGCGCATCTACCCAGAATCAGTTCGACCTCAAGACGCTGCAGTCCATGGCCCTGCGCGCACAGGAAAAAGCCACCCAACTGGGAGTTCCTTGCGTCTTCGCGGCCGTCGACGAGGGCGGCAACCTCGTGATGCTGCAGCGTATGGAGGGTGCCCTTCTCATCAGCAACGACGTGGCCCCCGGCAAGGCATTCACGGCAATGTCGATGAAGATGCCAACCGATGAGGTCGGCAAGCTTTGCCAGCCGGGACAGCCTTTCTATGGGCTTGAGAACAGCAAGCCCGGCAAGTTCGTTTTGTTTGGCGGCGGCTTCCCGTTTGTCGTCGACGGCAAGGTCGTCGGTGGTATCGGCGTGTCCGGTGGCACCGCCGAGCAGGATATGGAAATCGCTCGTTACGCCATGGCGTAACGAGAGGAGTATGAAAGGGGAATTTGGGATGAACATCGATTCCAAGACCGTTGAGCAGATCGTCGGCCAGGTGCTGAGCCAGATCAACACCGCTGCGGAGCCGGCCGCCCCTGCGGCGCCTGCGGGTGCCGAGTGCGGCGATTGGGGTGTCTTCGAGACTATGGACGCCGCCATCGAGGCCTCCGATAAGGCTTGGCACGAGTACCTCGGCCACTCCATGGCCGACCGTGACAAGTACGTCACCACCATCCGCGAGATCTTCACCGAGCCCGAGATGCTCGAGCACCTCTCCTACGAGGCCGTGAAGCAGTCCGGCATGGGCAACGTCTCCGACAAGATCACCAAGAACCGCCTGGCCGCCCTCAAGTCCCCGGGCATCGAGGACCTCACCACCGAGGCTCTCTCGGGCGACGACGGCCTGACCCTCATCGAGTACTCGCCCTTTGGCGTCATCGGTGCCATCACGCCCACGACCAACCCCTCCGAGACCATCATCTGCAACTCCATCGGCATGTTGGCCGGTGGCAACACCGTGGTCTTCTCGCCGCACCCGCGCGCCAAGGCCCTCTCGGTCGAGATGGTCCAGATGATCAACCGCGCCCTGGTCAACGTTGGTGCCCCCGCCAACCTGGTTACCATGGTCCGCGAGCCTTCCATCGAGGCCACCAACGCCATGATGGCCCACCCCAAGGTTCGCATGCTCGTTGCCACCGGCGGCCCCGGCATTGTCAAGGCCGTTCTTTCCAGCGGCAAGAAGGCCATCGGCGCCGGCCCCGGCAACCCGCCCGCCGTCGTCGACGAGACCGCCGACCTCGAGCAGGCAGCCCGCGACATCATCAACGGCCACTGCTTTGACAACAACCTTCCCTGCATCGCCGAGAAGGAGGTCATCGTCGTCGACTCTGTGGCCGACATGCTCATCCACAACATGAAGAAGAACGGCGCCTACCTGGTCAAGAACCAGCAGACGATCGACAACCTGGTGAACCTTGTGGTCAAGGACGGCAAGCCCGTCACCGAGTTCGTGGGCAAGTCCGCCAAGTACATCTTCTCTAAGATCGGCGTCGAGGTCGACGACTCCGTGCGCACCATCATGATCGAGGCCACCGAGGACCACCCGTTTGTCCAGGTCGAGCTCATGATGCCGATTCTTCCCGTCGTGCGCGTCGACAACGTCGACGACGCCATCGACATGGCCGTTCGCGTCGAGCACGGCAACCGCCACTCCGCGATGATGCACTCCAAGAACGTCGACAAGCTCTCCAAGATGGCCAAGCTCATCCAGACCACCATCTTCGTCAAGAACGGCCCCTCCTACGCGGGCCTGGGTGCCGGCGGCATGGGCATCGCCACCTTTACCATCGCAGGCCCCACCGGCGAGGGCCTGACCTCCGCCAAGTCTTTCTGCCGTAAGCGTAAGTGCGTGCTTGTGGGCGGGCTCGACGTCCGCTAAAAAGCACTGTTTCTGTAGGTTCGATTAGATACGGAGAGTTGAAATGTCCATCCTACCCATCATCGCTGGCTTTGGCGGAGGTGTCGTTGGCGCGTACATGGGCGCGCTTCCCGCCTTCATCATGACGGGCTTCTTCGCCTTGGTCGGCGGCCTCATGCAGGCCGCGGGCGTCACCGGCGACGTCGCCCTTCTCCAGATCGCCTTCGCCTCGTTCATCGGCCCCCACACCGCGTTTGCCGGTGGCGTGGCCGCCGCGGCCTACGCCGGCAGCAAGAAGAAGCTCGACTCCGGCGCCGACATCTGCAGCGGCCTGTTTGGCCTGGCCTCTGCCGACGTCATCCTCGTCGGCGGCGTCTTTGGCCTTATCGGCGCCGCTCTTCTCCAGGTCATCTCGATGATCCCCGTCTTTGGCACCATCACCGACGGCCCTGGCACCGTGGTCTTCATCCTTGCCGTTGTCTGCCGCCTTGTCTTTGGCAAGTCCGGCCTCACCGGTGCCTTTGAGGGCGAGAAGCACAATTACTTCTCGCAGGGCGGGGCTTTTGGCGCCAACGTCATGCTCGGCCTGGGCATCGGCATCGCCGTCTCGACCTTCGCGGCCATCTTCTTCGAGGCCGGCAACACCGCCGCTCTCTCTATGTGGCCCTTCATCTGCTTTGGCTTCTCGGCCATCACCCTGGTGTTCACCCAGACCGGCTTCGCCGTTCCCGCCACGCACCACATGACGCTCATCGGCGCCTACGCCTCTGTCATCGGCGTGACCGCCTTTGGCACCGTTGGCGGCATCTGCCTGGGCACCCTGTTTGCCGTCATCGCCGCTGTTGTTGGCGACTGGGCCGCCTGCACCCTCAACACCAAGGTCGATTCCCACATCGACCCGCCTGCGACCACCATTTGGATTTTGGCCTGCGTCGTGCACCTGATCGGTGCCGCACTGGGCGCTCCTTTGGGCGGAATCATCGTCGGCTAGTACTTAACGGCACGCGCTTAGCTGCGACCGGCGGGGTTTCCCGTCGGTCGCTTACGGCTAAAGAAAGGTCCCTACCATGGCCACAACAGTCGGTCTCATCGAGTTCACGAGCATTCCCGCCGGCTACGAGGCGGTCGACACCATGCTCAAGGCCGCCAACGTCGAGCTTCTGCGCGCCAGCACGGCGTGCCCTGGCAAGTACCTGGCCATCATCGGCGGAAACGTCGGCGCCGTGAACACCGCCTGCACCGCCGCGCGCAACAGCGCCGGCAAGAAAGCCGTGCTCTGCGAGGCTATCGACAGCCTGGACGACACCGTGGCCGAGGCCCTGCGCGAGCGCCCGCGCGACGTCCCCATGCGTTCCTTGGGCTGTGTCGAGACGCGCAGTGCGTTGGGCGCGATCATGGCGGCCGATATCCTTGTCAAGGCCGGCCGCATCGAGCTTTTGGGTATCCGTATCGCCCAGGGGCTCGGCGGCAAGGGCTACGTCAACTTCACGGGAGAAATCGCTGCCGTCAAGACCGCCATCGCTGCGTGCGAGGCCAAGTGCCAAGACCCCAAGATCATCATGGGGACCTGCGCAATCGCGACACCCCACCCGGATTTAGTGGCACGTCTTCGATAAATAAGTGCGGGTCTTTGTTCCTATCGTTTACACAGAAGCAATTCGCAGAGGAGGTTATATGTCTGAAGGTCTCAACCTCAACGACATCGGTGTGATGCAGGACGGCAAGCTCCGCATCATCCAGGAGTCGGTGCCCGGCAAGCAGGTCACCTTGGCTCACGTCATCGCCAGTCCCGATGAGATTATCTTCAACAAGCTGGGCCTTGACCCCACGGTCGACTACGACCAGGCGGCCATCGGCATCCTTTCGATGACCCCGTCCGAGATCGCCGTTATCGCCGCCGACGTGGCCAACAAGTCTTCTAAGGTCGAGATGGGATTCATCGACCGCTTTAGCGGCACCTTGATCATCACGGGCCGCATCTCCAATGTCCAGGCCGCCATCACGAGCATCCTCACCTACCTCAAGACCCATCTCGGGTTCACCGTATGTGAGATCACCCGCACCTAATTTGACGGGTCGCGGTCTCAATGAAGAAGATTTTGCTTGTTGGGCGCAGCGAGGCAGGCAAGACAACGCTCACCCAAGCTTTGAACGGCGGCGTGCTTGATTACAAGAAGACCCAGTACATGGGCTACGGAAACGTCGTCATCGATTCACCCGGCGAGTATGCCGAGACCAACACCTTAGCGCGCGCCTTGGCTCTTTATACCTATGAGGCCGATTGCGTGGGTCTTCTCATCAACGCCACCGAGTCCTACTCGCTGTATCCACCGGGAGTCACCAGCGCCTGCAACCGACCGGTCATTGGCATCATCACCAAGATCGACTCGCCGGATGCCAACGTCCCCATGTGCCGGCACTGGCTCGAGCTTGCCGGCTGCAAGGACATCTTCCCGGTGAGCGCCTACTCGGGCGAGGGTATCTGGCAGGTGCTCAATTACCTTGCCGAGCCTGGCGACGAGCTTCCCTTTGCCAACGAGGAAGAGGCCAACAAGCCCCGCCTGGTTCTCTCCGATAAGTACGGCGAGATCGGTAAGGTGGGGGCAGGAGCCCGTAGGTACAGCTGGAGCGAGGAATACGAGAGGCTCGAGTCCGAGGAAGCCGCGAAAAAGGCCCAGGCTGCGCAGGAATAGCCACCAACGATATCCCTTAAGAGGACGCTTTTGCGCAAGCGCCCTCTTGTTATGTTTGTCACCAGAGTTTTTGGAGATTGTCTCCCATGAAGAAGATCGCCCTTATGGGAAGAAGCGAGTCCGGCAAAACCACGCTTATCCAGGCGTTGCGCGGCGGCGTCATCGACTACAAGAAGACCCAGTACGCCTATCACGAGGACGTCGTTATCGACACGCCGGGGGAGTGGAGCGAGCGGGCGCTTTCCAAGGCGATGTCGCTCTACACCTACGAGGCGCAGGTCGTTGGCCTTGTCATGAGCGCCACCGAGCAGACCTACCGTTTTCGCCCCGGTGTGGCGACGATGTGCAACCGCCCGGTCATAGGCATCGTGACCAAGACCGACTCGCCCGACGCAAACGTCGCGCGCGCCACCGAGTGGCTCAAGGTCGCCGGCGTCTACCAGATCTTCCCGGTGAGCTCTTACACCGGCGAGGGCCTGTGGCAGATCTTGGAGTACCTCAAGGAGCCCGGCGACGTCTTGCCGTGGGAGACCGAGGACGAGGCCGAGAAGCCCCGCCTGGTCAAATCCGATAAATACGGTGAGGTCAACAAAGTGGGCGCCGAGGCCAACCGCTACAGCTGGGCCGAGTACCACGCCGAGAAGGCCGCGCGAGAAGCCGAGAAGGACTAACCGGAGGTCTTCTCGGTTGGTTAAATTACTTAACTTATAAGGAGAAAACCATGAAAGTACTTGCCGTAAACGCCGGCAGCTCTTCGCTCAAGTACCAGCTTATCGACTCCGAGACCTCCGAGGTCTTGGCCAAGGGCCTGTGCGAGCGCATCGGTATCGATGGTCACCTCATCGCCAAGCGCGGTGGGGACACCTACGATCACGAGACCCCTATGCCCACTCACAAGGAGGCCATCGAGGCTGTCTTCGCGAGCCTCACCTCGCCCGAGGAGGGCGTCGTCTCGAGCCTGGCCAACATCGACGCCTGCGGTCACCGCGTGGCGCATGGCGGCTCCTTCAAGACCTCGGTTTTGGTCACCGACGAGACCATGGCCCAGATGGAGAGCCTGATCGAGCTCGCGCCTCTGCACAACGGCCCCGAGATCGCCTGCATCAAGACCTGCCAGGAGCTCATGGGCGCCGATAAGCCCCAGGTCGCCGTCTTCGATACGTCCTTCCACCAGACGATGCCCGCGGAGGCCTACACCTACGCCGTGCCTTCCGAGTACGTTGAGCAGGACCGCGTTCGTCGCTACGGCTTCCACGGCACTTCTCACCGCTTCGTGGCGGCGCGTGCCGCCGAGATGATGGGCAAGCCCCTGTGCGACCTTAAGATCGTGACCTGCCACTTGGGCAACGGCTCGTCTGTGACCGCGGTCGACGGCGGCAAGTCCGTCGACACCTCTATGGGCTTTACCCCGGGCGCCGGCCTTCCCATGGGCACGCGCTGCGGCGACATCGACCCCTTCATCGTGACGTTCCTCATGAACAAGCACGGGCTCTCTGCCCAGGAGACCGACGCCATTCTCAACAAGAAGTCCGGCATGCTCGGTGTCTCGGGCGTCTCGAGCGACTTCCGTGACATCGAGGCCGAGGCCGACAAGGGCAACGCCGACTGCAAGCTGGCCCTTGACCTTTTTGCCTACGGCGTCAAGAAGCTGATCGGCGCCTATGCGGCCGCGATGGGCGGTCTAGACGGCATCGTCTTCACCGCCGGCGTGGGCGAGAACGACGCCCGTGTTCGCGAGGCTGCCTGCAAGGGTCTGGAGTTTCTCGGCGTCGACTTCGATGCTGCGGCCAACGCCGGTGTCCACGGCAAGGAGGCTTTTGTCTCTGCGGCGGATTCGCGCGTCAAGGTCATGGTCATCCCCACCAACGAGGAGCTCATGATTGTGAACGACACCGTGGCGCTTGCCAACGGAGAAGCGCTCTAAGCATCGGTTCCTGATTCAGGCCCCCTGTAAGGCGGTCGCTGCAAGGCGGCCGTCTTATTTTTATGGGTACTAATTTGACATCTGCGTCTTGGAATTGACGGCACGCGGCATAAAAGTTTCCTTGCCGGAATTTTGGCAGTATTAGGATTGAGACCTAAGGCAACGTCTCGAGGGGGCTGCATGAACTTCGATGAGATAAACGCTCGTATCGCGCCTTTTGACAATGCTGCCGCGGCGCGCGCCGTCGAGCAATGGAACTCGATTGCCAAGCCCATCGGCAGTCTCGGCGAGCTTGAAGCCGATGTCGTGCGCATCGCTGGCATAACCGGCAGCGAGAAGATCGACATCTCGCGCCGGGCGGTTCTTGCCATGTGCGCGGACAACGGCGTCGTTGCCCAGGGGGTGACGCAGACGGGCCAGGAGGTCACGGCTTTGGTTGCCGCCAACATGGTGCGCAACTGCTCGAGCGTCTGCCAGATGGCAAAGCCCGCGGGCGCGTGCGTCTTTCCCGTTGACGTGGGGATCGCCTCGCCGGTCGAGGGAATCATCGACAAAAACGTGATGCGCGGCACCAACGATATGACCCTGGGCGTGGCCATGAGCCGCGAGCAGGCGGCCCAGGCCGTGCAGGTGGGAATCGACATGGTGGCCGAGCTCAAACGCGACGGCTACGGTATCATCGTCACCGGTGAGATGGGCATCGGCAACACCACGTCCTCGTCTGCGCTGGCGTCGGTCTTGCTGGGAGTCGAGCCACAGGTCGTGACCGGTAAAGGCGCCGGGCTCTCTGATGAGGGCCTGGCTCGCAAGGTTGAGGCGATTGAGAAAGCGATCGAGGTCAACAAGCCCGATGCGTCAGATGCGCTCGACACACTCGCAAAGGTCGGTGGCTTGGATATCGCCGGAATGGCGGGCGCTTTTATCGGAGGCGGCCTTGAGCGCGTGCCTGTGGTGGTCGACGGCTTCGTGAGCCTTGTCGCGGCCCTTGTTGCCGTGAGGCTTTGCCCTGCTTGCAGGCCGTATATGCTTGCAAGCCACGCCTCGG
>CAVKOL010000005.1:0-8006 GCA_963658035.1 Bacteroidaceae bacterium | reverse complement strand
TCTGGTCGTGGGTGGCGTTTACCTTGTCCTTCTCAGCACCGCTCTTTGCGGTGGGCCTTCTCGCCATTCCGGTGCTGGTCACGGGCGGTATCCACCTCGACGGGTTCTGCGACGTTTGCGACGCCCTGTCCAGCCACGCCGAGCCTGCGCGCAAGCGCGAGATCTTGAAGGACCCGCATGTCGGCGCCTTCGCGGTCATTTTTGTGGCTACCTATCTCATTGCCTACTTTGGCATAGCCTGTGACCTAGGCTCCGTTGGTTTCTTTGGTGCCTTTGACTGGGAGCTCGGCTGGGCACTCGCCCTTATCCCGGTCCTCTCGCGCTGCCTTTCGGGCATCGCCACCTTGGCGTTTCCCAAGAGCTCCACGAAGGGGATGCTTTCTATGGAGGCGTCCTCGGACGCAAAGGGCCGGGCGCTCGGGGCCTTGTTCGTTCTCTTTGCGGCGGCCGTTGCCCTTGCCGTCGTAAGATGCGGCATCTTGGGTATCGCGATGACTGCGGCGGCGCTTGTCTGCCTGCTTTGCCTGCGCTTGGTCGCCGATCGCGAGTTCCAGGGAATGAGCGGCGACCTTGCCGGTTGGTTTTTGCAGGTGGCCGAGCTGGCCATGCTCGCCTGCCTTGTCTTGTGCGAGAGGGTCCTTGTGATGGGGGTGTTCCTGTGATTCTGGTGATCGGTGGCGTGGCGTCTGGAAAGCGCACTTTCGCGCGAAGCCTGGGATTTGCCGAGAAGGACATGGCGGATGCGGTGCTTGACCTGCGTCCCGTTGTGTACAACGTGCAACGCCTTGTGGCGGATGCCGGGGCAAAGGCAGATGTTGCCGCTATGGCCGAGGCTCTCTCGACCAAAGCCGTCGTGATCTGCGACGAGGTGGGAAGCGGCGTCGTTCCAATAGAGAAGGACGCACGCGCGTATCGCGAGAACGTCGGCCGACTTTGCGAGAAGCTCTCGGGCTCGGCAGATGCCGTAGTGCGCATGGTATGCGGCATTCCTGTTTGGCTCAAAGGCTCACCTAAAGAAGCGGGTCTCTCATGAGGGTCGTTCTTCTCCGCCACGCCTTGTGCGAAGGCAACCGAGAGCGCCGCTACGTTGGTTGCGGGACAGACGACCCCCTTTGCGAAGAGGGCCTGGCGCAGGCAAGGTCGCGCGCCTTGTTGCTAAAGCCGGTTTTGGCCAGCGAGGGCATAGCGCGTCCTACCAGCGTCTACGTAAGCCCTATGCTTCGCGTTCGCCAGACAGCTCAGATCTTGTTCCCCGATTCAAACCAAGTCGAGGTCAGCGACCTGCGCGAGATGGACTTTGGCGACTTCGAGGGCAAAAGCGCCGCCCAGATGGCCGATGACCCGGCCTATCGAGCCTGGGTCGACGGCATGTGCGAGGGCGCGTGCCCCAACGGGGAGTCCCAGGCGCAATTCACGTCCCGTACCTGCGCCGCATTCGAATCCCTGCTTTTCTCGGCGCGCGATAGGGGAGAAGAAGCTCTGTTCGCCTGCGCCCACGGCGGCACTCTCATGGCCGTGATGTCTGCCTATGCTAAGCCTAAACGTCCCTATTTTGAGTGGCACGTGGGTCCCTGCCACGGGTTTATTTGCGCCGTGGAGTTTTGCGGCCCCGGGTCGTTCTCGCTTGTCGACGTGAAGTCGATTTAGCTCGCCCGCCCGCGCCCAAAAAGTGCATCGAGCCAACAAGGGAGTGCGGTTTTTGGGTTTGGGGCCAGCGCCACAATAGAGAACAAGATGTGTGTACGCTGGCTTCAATCTTCAAGGAGTGATCCGATGCAGAGCTGGGGCGTTAAGACAGACGTTTACTATGGCCAGGGTTCCCTGGACCGTCTGGCGCAGATTTCCAATAAGCACGTTCTTCTCGTCACCGATAATTTCATGGCGACTTCCGGCACGGCCGACAAGGTCGCCGCTCATCTCACCAACTGCGAGGTCAAGATTTTTAGCGGCGTCGTGCCCGACCCGCCCATCGAGGTCGTCTCTGAGGGCGTGAAGGCGCTTCTCGACTTTGGGACCGAGGTCATCGTTGCTCTGGGCGGCGGCTCGTCCATCGACTCGGCCAAGGCGATCCGCGCGATCGCGCAGGAGTCCGTGGGCGCAAAGGCCTGCGACATCCCGCTGATCGCCGTGCCCACCACGTCGGGCACCGGCTCGGAGGTAACCAACTACGCCGTCATCTCCAACCCGGCCAAGGGCGCCAAGTACCCGCTGTCCGGCGACCACCTGCTGGCCTCCGAGGCCATCCTCGACCCCGAGCTCACGCTCTCGGTCCCGCCTGCGATCACCGCGGATACCGGCCTCGACGCCTTGACCCACGCCATCGAGGCCTATGTCTCCACCGGCGCCGGCGACTTCACAGATGCTTGGTGCGAGAAGGCCGTCCAGCTCATCTTCGAGTACCTGCCCGTCGCCTATCGCGGCGGCGACAGCCCCGAGGCCATCGAGGCGCGAGAGAAGATGAGCAACGCCGCCACCTTGGCTGGCCTTGCCTTCAACATCGCCGGCCTGGGCGTCAACCACGGCATCGCGCACGCCGTGGGCGCCCGCTTCCACCTGCCTCACGGCCGCGCCTGCCAGCTCCTTTTGGCCCCGGTGATGAGCTTCAACGCCAACCTCGACAGCGTTCGCTGCGGAGAGTACCCGCTGGCCGCCAAGAAGTACGCGCACCTGGCCAAGATCTTGGGATTTAGCTCGGCAAGCGTGCGCATCGGTGCTTCCAACATGATCCGTGAGGTCGATCGCCTGTGCCGTACCGTGGGCGAGCCCGCGAACCTTCGCCAATGCAACGTCGAGACGGCCGATGCCCGCGCAGCCCTGCCCGAGCTGGCCAAGGCCGCCGTGGCCGACCCCACCACCTCCACCAACCCGCGCCCCATCACAGAGGAGCAGGTCGTGGAGATCTTGCAGAAGCTCATCTAGCGCAAAGGAGCATCGCGTATGGGCCTTGACTTAGACCAGATCGGCGTCATGCAGGACGGCAAGCTCCGCGTTATCCAGGAGTACGTCCCCGGAAAGCAGGTCACCCTCGCACATATCCTGGCCAGCCCCAACGAGGTCATCTTCACCAAGCTGGGCCTTGACCCCACCGTCGACTACGAGCAGGCGGCCATCGGCATCCTGTCCATGACGCCCTCCGAGATCGCAGTCATCGCCGCCGACGTCGCCGACAAGGCCGCCAAGGTGGACATGGGCTTCATCGACCGCTTTAGCGGCACGCTCATTATCACCGGGCGCATCTCCAACGTGAAGACCGCCATGACGAGCATCCTGGACTACCTGCGCCGCAACCTCGGCTTTACCGTGTGCAACATCACCACCACGTAGGTCAGGCTCCCTCTCCAGACCTCCACCCCCCAAGAAAGGAGGCGCCCCCGGCAATCCGGGAGCGCCTCCTTCTTGTTGGCTATGCCTTATGCGAGACGAGCGTTACTCGGCCGCGATCTGGGCCTGGGCAGCGGTGATGGCCACGACGCCCACGATGTCGTCGGCAGAGCAGCCGCGGGACAGGTCGTTGACCGGGCGGGCGATGCCCTGCAGCAGCGGGCCGTAGGCCTCGGCGCCGCCAAAGCGCTGAACCAGCTTGTAGCCGATGTTGCCGGCGGCAAGGTCAGGGAACATGAGGATGTTGGCCTTGCCGGCGACATCGGAGCCGGGGGCCTTGGAAGCGGCGACCTCGGGGACGATGGCGGCATCGAGCTGCAGCTCGCCGTCGACGGCCAGCTCGGGGTCCTTCTCGTGGGCAAGCTCGGCGGCCAGCTTGGACTTAGCCGCAGAGTCGCCGCCGGCGGAACCCTTGGAGGAGTAGGAGAGCATGGCCACGCGGGGCTCGCCGCCCACGAGGTTCTTGAAGGAGGCGGCGGAGGAAAGCGCGATCTCGGCCATCTCGTCGGCGGTGGGGTCGATGTTCAAGCCCGAGTCGGCAAAGATCAAGGTTCCGTCCTCGCCGAACTGCGGGGTCTTGGTGCACATGATGAAGAAGGCCGAGACGAGCTTGGTGCCCGGGGCGGTCTTCAAGATCTGCAGGGCGGGACGCAGGGTGTTGGCGGTGGAGTGGCAGGCACCCGAGACCAGGCCGTCGGCGTCGCCCATCTTAACCATCATGGTGCCAAAGTAGGTGGCGTCGTTCATCTGCTCCATGGCCTGCTCGAGGGTCACGCCCTTCTTGGCGCGCAGCTCGGCGAACTTGGCGGCGTAGGCCTCCTTCTTATCGGAGGTCTTGGGGTCGATCACGGTGGCGCCGGGGACGTCGATGGTCGCGGGGTCGCCCAGGATGATCAGCTCGGCCAGGCCCTCGTCCAGGATCTTCTTTGCGGCCTCGATGGTGCGGGGGTCCTCGCCCTCGGGCAAGACGATGGTCTTCTTGTCGGCCTTAGCCGCCTCTTTCATGCGGGTTAGAAAGTCGCTCATGAATTCTCCTCCATAAAATTTGCCTATATATGAGCAGGTACGAGCCGCACCCGCGCTCTCTTCGTGCGCTCGCGGCGTCGCAGGGCACATTATATGCCGCTGGTGCTAGAATCGCTAAGACTAAAACGCCAACGTATGCGAGTTTCCCATAGTTGGCGCAAAACGGCTTTGCGGCCACTGCGTTGCCGCAACTTAATCGAGAGGGTCTCCATGGGTATCTCTTACGGCATGCCGGCTGGTTTTTGTCCTGAGTCTTACGACGCCATCGTTGTGGGCGCGGGTTACGCCGGCGCTGTCTGCGCGCGCAGGCTCGCAGAGGCCTGCGGCTGCAAAGTCGCCATCTTCGAGCGCCGCGACCACATCGCCGGCAACGCCTACGACTACGAGGACGAGGCGGGCATCCTGGTCCACAAGTACGGCCCCCACATCTACCACACCACCAACGAGCGCGTGAACCAGTTCCTCTCGCGCTTCACCGAGTGGACCAACTACCAGCACAAGGTCCTGGCTAACATCCACGGCACCCTGATGCCCGTGCCCTTCAACCACCAGTCCTTAAAGCTCGCTTTTGGCGAGGAGAAGGGCGAGCACCTCTATCAGAAACTCGTGGACACCTTTGGCGAGAACAAGAAGGTTCCCATCATGGAGCTTCGCGAGAAGAACGATCCCGAGCTCGCCGAGGTCGCCGACTACGTCTTCGAGAACGTCTTTCTCCACTACACCATGAAGCAGTGGGGCAAGACCCCCGACCAGATCGACCCCTCGATCACCGGCCGCGTGCCCGTCTTTGTGGGCGACGACGACCGCTACTTCCCCGGCGCTCCCTTCCAGGGCATGCCGGTCGAGGGCTACACCGCCTTGTTCGAGAACATGCTGTGCCACGACCTCATCTCGGTCTTTTTGGACGTCGACGTGCGCGACATCCTTAAGGTCACCGACAACGCGGTCGAGATCTGCGGCCGCCCCTACGGCGGTGAGGTCATCTACACCGGCCCCTTGGACGAGCTCTTTGGCCTTGACCTGGGCGCTTTGCCGTACCGTACCCTCGACATGGTCTTCGAGACCCTGGATGAGGACCAGTTCCAGCCGGTGGGCACCGTCAACTACACCACCAGCGAGGACTTCACCCGCATCACCGAGTTCAAGAACATGACCGGCCAGATCCTGCCCGGCAAGACCACCATCATGAAGGAGTTCTCCAAGGCCTACACCCCCGGCTCGGGCGAGACCCCGTACTACGCCATCCTGGAGGAGGAGAACCTCGAGCTCTACCGCAAGTACCGCGAGCGCGTGAGCGGTCTTCTCAACTTCCACTGCGTGGGTCGTCTGGCCGAGTACCGCTACTACGACATGGACGGCGTCGTGGCGAGCGCCCTGGACCTTTCTGACGAGCTTATTGCCCAGCACAACTAACGCATCTATTCGCTTTGATCAAGGCAGGTCCCCTGGCCTGCCTTTTTCTTGTTTAAAGGACATCTCATGGCAGCTAAGACCATCACCTTTGGCATCCCGTGCTACAACTCGGCCGAGTACATGGACAAGTGCATCACGTCCATCCTTGAGGGCTCCAACTACGCCGACGACGTTCAGGTCGTCATCGTGGACGACGGCAGCGTGAAGGACAACACGGCCGCTAAGGCAGATGAGTGGCAGGCCAAGTACCCCAACACCATCAAGGCCGTCCACCAAGAGAACGGCGGACACGGTGTGGCCGTCATGAAGGCCGTCGCCAACGCAGACGGCGCCTACTTCAAGAACATCGACTCGGACGACTGGGCAGACGCCGATGCCCTGCAAGCCCTTCTCGAGCAGCTGCGCCGCTTTATCCAGATGGACGAGAAGGTCGACCTTGTCATCACCAACTACGTCTACGAGCACGTCGAGGACAACACGCGAAACGTCGTGGATTACCGCCATGTGCTGCCCGTGGGCAAGCTCTTTACCTGGAACGACATGGGCCACTTCAAGATGAGCCAGTATCTGTTGATGCACGCGCTCACGTACCGCACCGAGACCCTGCGCGCCGCCAACCTGCAGATGCCGCCCCACACCTTCTACGTGGACAATATCTACGCCTACGTGCCCTTCCCGCTGTGTCACAGCCTCTACTACCTGGACGTCGACCTCTACCGCTATTTCATTGGCCGCGAGGACCAGTCGGTCAACGAGAAGGTCCTGACCAGCCGCGTGGACCACTACTGGCGCGTCGCTCGCATTATGATGCAGGCCTACCACGTCTACGGAGACATCGACTCGGTGAAGCTGCGCGGCTACATGATGAACTACTTCACGATCATCATGGCCATCTGCTCGGTTTTCTCTAAGATGAGCGACCGTGAGGACGCCATGGACGAGCTGCGCAAGCTCTGGGCCGAGCTCAAGGCCTACGACGATCGCATGTACCGCCGAGCCAAGCACGGCGTCGTGGGCATCGCGACCAATCTGCCCGGCAAGCTGGGCGAGAAGATCACGCTGGGCGGCTACCACATCGCCCAGAAGGTCGTGAAGTTCAACTAGGGGAGAAGCCTAGATAACGAGAAGATTCTCCCTAAAGGTCGAAATCACAGAAGCGCCGCTCGAATCACTTTGTTCGAGCGGCGCTTCTTGCGTTAGGCGGATTCGATTTAAATTCGAATCAAGGAATGCTATTTGTTACTGATGGCGGAGCTTGCGTACGGCGTAGACGCAGGTTGCTGTTGCCAAGCAAGCGACAATAACGAGTGTCGTGTTGATGGCGAGAAGGTCGTCCGAGGTTGCCGGTGTCGCCTTCTTGTTTACCGTTTGTTGATTCTTAGACGTATCCTGCTTACTTGTGTTGTCGTTGGCCTTTTGCTCTTGGTTTTGGCCGGATTGTTCTTCAACCTTAGTCCATTTGGCATAGATGGTGACGTCGCCGGTAATGGTTGCGTTGAAATCGAACTCGCGCGTGAGCTCTTTGTTGGCGTACCAACCGGCAAAGACGTAGCCGTCCTTGGTCGGGTCGACGGGACGCCCGACGAGCTTGCCTTCCTTGACCGCAAGGCTGGTGCTCTGACCGCCGCCGTCATAATCAAACGTTACCGTGTGGACGGGCGTCGGGTCGTCGAGCGCGGGAACAGCCTGCTGTGCTACCAGAATTTTGCCGCATCGCGAGCAGTGGCTGCCCTCTGTGAGGCCCGGCTCTTTGATGGTAGCGGGAACGGCGGCGTCGGTCACCGGGTCATGGCCAAGGGCAGGTAAGGTCTCCTGCTCAGCAAGCGTCTTGTTGCAGCGCGAGCAGTGGCTGCCCTCGCTCTTGCCTTCCGTCTCGCATGTGGCGTCGACGGCGGCGTCGGTCACCGGGTCGTGGTCGAGCGCGGGAATCTCCTCGGAGTAGGTAAAGCCGCAGGAGGCGCACTCGTAGTCAACCTTTCCGGCGGTCTCGCAGGTCGCCTCGACCGTGTTCAAGACTTGGTAGGAGTGGGCCTTCGGCGCGGTGTTGTTGCTGCGGGTCTCCAGCCCGCAGTCCTGGCAGGTCAAGACGGTCGCACCGCCGTGAGTACAGTCTGCCTCGATAGTCCTGGTCTCCCAGTTGTGGCCGTTTGCGGGCACGGTCTTCTGCTCCACCAGAACCTCTCCGC
>CAVKOL010000004.1:0-36678 GCA_963658035.1 Bacteroidaceae bacterium | reverse complement strand
GGACTCGCCGGGCTGGGGCACCATAGATATGTCGAGGGTGCGCCCAAAGAGGGCGAAGTCTGATTGCTTCTTGATGCGAGCCTGCTCCCCTGCCCTCATGTGGACCTTCTTTAAGAAAGCGCGGGTGTGGGTGTTGTAGACGCAGTCGCACACCAGGTGGCACCATGCGCCGCGCACGACATCGGTCACGCAATCGGCGCCGTAACCCTGGGGATTCTTGACGTAGAAGTCCCAAAACTCCTGGTAGCGAGGCAGCGGAATGTGGTCACGGTAGGTGAGGTGCGTGAGCTTGTAGTCGATCCTAAAGCTGGGGTCCTTGACCATGTAGCCCACATAGACGTCGGGAAGCACGTTGCCAAACAAGAAGGCGTTTGGGTCTTTGATGCCCAGGGCCTGGGCGCCTTCCTCGCGAAGAAGGCGCTCGACGTGGGCGGTGTGGATGTTCCAACTTGGCATGGTGCCCCTCTCTACTTTGTCCCGGGCCATTGTGACGCAAAAAGCGGCCGGGCCCCAAAGGACCCGACCGCATTTAACACGAGCGAGAATCGCGATTAGCCGCGGACCTCTCCGCCGGTGGCGCGAAGGACCTTGTTCACGAGCTTCTCGTGGGCCTTCTCGACCTCCTGGGAAGTAAGGGTGCGGTCGGCGGCGCGGTAGGTAAGCGAGAAGGCCATGGACTTCTTGCCCTTGCCCACGCGCACGGGGTCGCGGTAGACGTCGAAGAGGCGGACGTCGGCCAAGAGCTTGCCGCCGGCGCTGGAGATGCGCTGGACCAGCTGCTCGTAGGTGACCTCCTCGTCGACGACGATGGCCAGGTCGTGGGTCACGCCGGGAAGCGTGGGCACGTCGACATAGGGAAGCTCCTTCTTGGCAAGGCGCAGCAGGTGCTCGACCGACAGCTCAAAGGCGACGACGGGGACGTCGACGCCCACCTTCTGCAGGCTGGCGGGGTGGATGTTGCCCACCCAGCCGATGACCTCGCCCTGAGAAAGGACCTCGGCGGCGCGGCCGGGCTGCAGCCACGGATACTGCTGGGGATCTGCCACCTTGAAGCGGACCTTGGTGAGGCGAAGGGCGCTGAGAAGGGACTCGACGGCGCCCTTGGCGTCGAAGAAGTCGTAGTCGGCGTGCTTGAGGTTCCACGCGTCGTCGGCGCGCTTACCGGCCAGGACACCCGCGACAAAGGTGGGCTCGTCGGGCTGGGAGCTGCTCTCGTGGCCGTAGAAGACGCGGCCGATCTCGTAGAGGGCGACGTTGGGCACGCCGTGATCGAGGTTGTAGGCCACCGAGCGGACAAGGCCGGGAAGCATCGAGCGGCGCATCTCGGACTGATCTGCCACCAGCGGGTTGATGATCTTGACGGGGATGCCGCGGCCCTCGTCGGTGATGCCGAGCTTCACCAGGTCGGAGGGGTCGGCGAAGCAGTAGGTGCTGGTCTCGGAAAGGCCGCAGGCGCGAAGGGTCTGGCCGATGAGGCGCACGCGGCGCTGCTCGACGGTAAGGCCGCCGGCGTGGTTCTTTGCGGCGGGCAGCGTGGGCTCGATGTCGCCCTCGCCCCACAGGCGGCAGATCTCCTCGATGAGGTCGCACTCGCGGGTGAGGTCGGGACGGTTGGTGGGGGCGGTCACGGTGAGGTGGCCCTCCTCGCCGTCCTTAACGTCGCAGCCCAGGCGGGTGAGGCGGCTCACCATGAAGTCCTGGGGGATGTCGGCGCCGCACAGCAGGCGGGCGCGGGCGGGGCGCAGGTCGACCACGGGGGCCGGGACCTCGACGGGATAGACGTCGACGGTGCCGGGGCAGACCTCGGCGCCGCAGCACTCCTCGAACAGAGCCGCCGCGATCTGGGCGACGTTGGCGCAGTTGGCGCCATCGACCTGGCGCTCGTAGCGGATGGAGGCCTCGCTCATGAGATCGAGGTTGCGGCTGGTGCGCGAGACGTGGCCGCTCGAGAAGGTGGCAGACTCGAGAAGGACGTCGACGGTGTTCTCGTCGATCTCGGAGTTCATGCCGCCCATGACACCGGCCAAGGCGACGGCGGTGTTGCCGTCGTCGGTGATGACGGCCATGTCGGGGGTAAGGGTGCGCTCGACGCCGTCTAAGGTCTCGAGCTTCTCGCCCTCCTTGGCGGCGCGCACCACGATGTGGCGGCGGCCGTCGCGCTCGGTCAGCTTGCCAAGGTCAAAGGCGTGCAGGGGCTGGCCGGTGAGGAACATGACGTAGTTGGTGACGTCGACCACGTTGTTGATGGGGCGGCTGCCGGCGGCGATGACGCGGCGGGCGAGCCACTCGGGCGACGGGCCGATCTTGACGTTGCGCACCACGCGGGCGCAGTAGCGCTGGCACAGCTCGGAGTCGTCGATGGTGACGTCCACCAGGTCGTGAGCGTCGGGGCCCTGCTCGTTTTTGACGTGGGGCAGCTCGATGTGGGTGTCCTCGTCGAGAATGGCGGCCACCTCGACGGCCATGCCGGTCATGGACAGGCAGTCGGGACGGTTGGGGGTGATCTCGCAGTCGATCACGGTGTCGGACATGCCCATGTAATCGGTGAAGTCCATGCCCACGGGGGCGTCCTCGGGCAAGATCATGATGCCCGCGTGGTCGCTGCCCAGGCCAAGCTCGCGCTCGGAGCAGTTCATGCCGCGGGACTCGACGCCGCGCAGCTTGGACTTCTTGATCTTGACGTCGCCGGGAAGCACGGCGCCGATCATGGCGGTCACGATGTGGTCGCCGGCGTTGAAGTTCTGGGCGCCGCAGACGATCTGCAGGGGCTCGGGGTTGCCGTTGGCGTCGACGTTCTTCTCGCCCACATCGACCTTGCAGACATACATGTGGTCGGAGTCGGGGTGCGGGGTCTTCTCGAGGACCTTGGCGGTCACCACGTGGTCGAGGTCGGCGCCCACGCGCTCGACGGCCTCGACCTCGGTGCCGGTGCGAACGAACTCGTCGACAAGCTGGGAGGGATTCTCGGGCACATCGACCATGGTCTTGAGCCACTCATATGAAACGCGCATTCAAGCGCTCCTTTCTTAACTTACCTACCTAAAGCGAGAAGATCTTCTCGGCTAGAACTGTTTTAAGAAGCGCATGTCGCCGGTCATGAGCATACGCAGGTCGGGCAGGTCGTAGCGCAGGGCCGCGACGCGCTCGACACCGATGCCAAAGGCAAAGCCGGTGTACTTCTCGGGGTCGATGCCGCAGTTGACGAAGACGTTGGGGTCGACCATGCCGCAGCCCAAGATCTCGAGCCAGCCGGTGTTCTTGCAGAAGCGGCAGCCCTGGCCGTGGCAAACGCCGCACGAGACGTCGACCTCACAGGAAGGCTCGGTGAAGGGGAAGAAGTGCGGGCGGTAGCGCGTGGCGCGGTCCTTGCCAAAGATCTCGCGGGTGAAGTAGTCGAGGGTGCCCTTAAGGTCGCCAAAGGTGATGCCCTCGTCGACAACCAAGCCCTCTACCTGCGTGAACTGGGGCAGGTGGTTGGCGTCGGCGGTGTCGGGGCGAAAAACGGTGCCCGGGCAGATCATGTAGATCGGGGGCTCTTTGGCCTCCATGACGTGGGCCTGGACGCCGGAAGTCTGGGTACGGAGAAGCACGTCGGACTCGCCCTGGACGTGGACCTCCTTGCCCTCGGGCTGGTTGTCAACCACGTAGAAGGTGTCCTTGGCCGAGCGGCTGGGGTGGTCCTCGGGCGCGTTAAGCGCGGTGAAGTTGTAGTAGGTCGTCTCGATGTAGGGGCCGTCCTCGACGGTGTAGCCCAGGCCGCAGAAGATGTCCTCGATCTCTTCGCGGATCTGCGAGATGAGGTGCTGGGTACCCAGGGACAGCTGGCGGCCCGGCAGGGTCACGTCGGCGGCATCTGCCTCCATGCGCTTGGCCATGACGGCGCGGCCCAGCTCCTCTTTGCGGGCCTTGATGGCCATATCGACGTTGGCGCGCACGGTGTTTGCCAAGGCGCCCATGGCCGGGCGCTCCTCGGGCGGGACCTTGCCCATGGTGTGCATGATCGCGGTCAGGCTACCCTTGCGGCCCAACACGCCAACGCGCAGGTTCTCGAGGGCATCCATGCTCTCTGCCTTGGCAAGACCCTCCTGGACTTGAGCCTCAATAGCCTTGAGCTCATCGGACATCGACATTGCGCTTTCCCCTTTCAAAACAAAAAGCCGTCCCGGACAAAAGTCCAAGGACGGCAATGATTACCGCGGTACCACCTTGATTGACGCAGGTGTTTTCTCTCACGAGCGCCCACTCGTTTACCCCGTGCCGTGGGGCCTACGGCTTCCCTACTAAGGTGCGCTTGGCGGCGCGCCCGTTAAGGTCGCGGCTGGTGGAGTGAACTTCGGGCGTCAGCCTTGGAGGAGCCTCTCAGCCGGTGGGCCCCATCTCTTATCCGCTGGCGACGCGACGGCCCGAACCTCTCCGTCATTGCCTAGTGGGACATCATAGCACAAGGAAAGAGGGACGCGCTAGCGAGCCGTGATTCCCCTAAGGACGCGGGCCTGCTTGCGACGGCGCGGGTCTGCCTGGCGGATAAGGCGCGTGAGCAGCGCCGAGAAGACCAGGATGACCACGAAGTAGACCACAGCCACGCTGATCAGCGGGAAGAACGCGTCGAAGGTGCGGCTGCGGATGATGTCCGAGACCTTGGTGAGGTCGGTGATGGCGACGTAGCCCACGACCGATGTCCCCTTGATGAGCGCCGTGAGCTGGCCCGCGTAGAGCTTACCGATGCGCTGGAAGGCCTGCGGCAGCACCACCTGGCGATAGATCTGCGGCAGCGAGAAGCCCATGGACTGGGCGGCCTCTATCTCGCCGCGCGAGACCGACTCGATGCCGGTCACGAAGATGCTGGACAAGGGCGCCGCGGCCTCGAGCCCAAAGCAGACGACTGCCACCATCGGGGCCGGGATGCCCACGTTGGCAAAGACGATGTAGTACAAGATCATGAGCCAGACCAAGACCGGGATGCCCGTGACAAGGTCGCAGTAGGCGTTTGCCACGGCGGCCGGCGCCCGCTTGCCGCAGCGCTTCATGTAGCAGAGAAGGCCTGCGCCCACGGTACCCAGGGCAAACGAGCCCACGGCGATGCCCACGGTGACGAGAAGGCCCTCGAGCACCATGGCCCAGCGCTTCTCGGTGATGAAGGTGCTCGTGAAGCCCGAGACAAAGGCGTCGAAGACGGAGTCCTGGGCATCGGCGTCGACCGTGGTCATGGCCACCCAGTCGAGCGAGTAGATCGTGTTGGTGAAGTCGATCGACTTGGCGCGCTCGGGGGTGTTGACCATGTAGATGCCCGCGTTGACGGTGCCCGCCGAGAGCGCCGCCAGCTTGGCCGTGAAGTTCATGTCCTGGAACTCGACGCGCATGCCCATCTCGTAGGCGGCGCGCATGATTATCTCGGCGTCGGTGCCGGCGGCGTGGCCCTCGTAAAGGAAGGAGCTGGGCTCGTCGGTTGGTGAGTATGCCACGGTAAGGACCTCGCCGTCCTCGCGCACCGGGATATCGCTCATGTCGTAGTTGCCGTCCTCGCACCACTTCTTGCGCACGGCGTCGATGGTGCCGTCTTGCTGCAGCTTGGCGATGGCGTCGTTGAGCTTCTCGCGCAGCTCGTCTTGGCCCTTGCCCATGCCAATAGAGACGTCGCAGCCGTAAAGGGCGGGCTTGACGTAGGTGAGGTTGGCGTTCTTGCGCATGTAGAGCAAGGCGATGGGCTCGGGCGCCGTGGCGTAGTCGAGCTTGCCCGCGCTTAAGGCCATGATGGTGTCGGCGATGCTTTGGAAGGACTCGGAGTCGGCTTCGGGGTAGGCCTTGGCCACCTCGGCCTCGGACGTGACGCCCAGCTGCACGCCGATCTTGGCGTGGGCGAGCTTCTCGTCCCTCTCTTCCTGCGTCCAGGTGACCACGCGCTCCATCAGGCTCTCGGCATGCGCCGGCGCCGGGGCAAACACCAACCCGGCAACGGCGGCGAGCAGGGCGAACACGACGAGAAACGCGCCTTTGACCTTGCGCATGGGCACCTCTTTTCCTACTCGGCGGTCTGCCCCTCTCGGCGTGCCACCTCATCGATTAGAATAGCATCGCCGTGCTTGGCGCCCGCAAGAGAGGCGGCCATGAAGACGCCCATGGCCGCGATGTAGGCAAACAGCATCGTGGGCGCGACGTCCATGACCACACCCGAGAGGATCGGGGTGATGACCTGCGCGGCCATGCTCACCGTGTAGTAGTAGCCCGAGTAGCGGCCCACGGACTGCGAGCTGCAGCACTCCAAGATCATGGTGTAGACGCACAGGTCGACACCGCCAAGGGCGACGCCCATGGCAAGGAAGACCAGGTAGAGCAAGGGGGTGAAGCCCGAGGTAAGCCAGATGATCGCCGGGCAGACCGTCATGATGGCGGCCGTGATGAGGGCCACCTTCTTGCGGCCGATCTTCAAGGACAGGTTTGCCAGGGGCACGTAGCTTGCCAGCGCGCCCACGATGGTCACGATGTTGATGATCGCGTACGAGCCGCCGGCCATACCAAAGAAGAGATCGGCGTAGCGGCTGATGTTGGTGGTCATGGCGTTGTAGCTCATGTAATAGAAGAACGTGGCGGAGAGAAGCAGCGCGATCGAGACGCGCATGGACTTGTCGGCCACGCGCTCCTTGCCGCCTGCCTCGGGCGAGTCGTCCTTGTCGATCTCGTCCTCGTCGATGCCCATGGCAAGGGACTTCTCGCGCATCTTTTGCACCAGGGCGGGCTCGCGGACAAACGCGCCGTAGACCACGGCCGAGACCAGGATAAAGACGGACTGCAGGGCAAAGAGGGGCAGGTAATCGGGGTGCTCGACGTTGGGGACCATGACCGAGATGGCCACAAGCATAAGGCCCGTGCCGGCGTATCCCACGATCTTCTCGATGGAATCTGCCTTGGTGCGCAAAGGTCGCGGCGTGATGTCGGCGATGACGGCCACCGTCATGGTGCGGTAGGCGCAGATGGCCAGCAGCGTGAGGATGATCGCCGCGATCAAAAGCGGCAGGCTGCCCATATTGTTGGCAAGCGCGATCAGCGGCACCGAGAGGACCGCCACGGCCGAGCCGCCCAGGATAAACGGGGTGCGGCGGCCCAGCTTAGAGGTGCAGCGATCGGACAGGATGCCAAAGAGCGGCAGCAAGAAGAGGCCAAAGACGTTGTCGATCGCCATGATGGCGCCGGTGATCGAGTTGGAAAGGCCAAAGGTGCCGGTGAGCATCTTGGGGACGATGCCGTCGTAGACCTGCCAGAAGCTGATCATGCCCATGAACGGCAGGGCCGCCAAGGCCACCGCCTTGTTGTCCAGCTTGGCCGCCTTTTTGATGTCGGGGTTGGCCATGGTTTTCTCCTTAGGTAAGAAAAGCGGGTGCCGAGAAGGGCACCCGCACGGCTTGCGTGACTACTCCCCCAGCGTCTGGACGTGGGAGAGATTGGCGAGAAACGCGACGTAGAACTCGATGCCGCGCTTGTATACGTCCACACCGATGCGCTCGTTGGCGGCGTGGAGGAGCTTGCGGGCCTCGGCCGAGTAGACAAAGCCGCAGAAGCGGTAGACGCGCTCGCAGATGGCGTTGAACTCGCGAGAGTCGGTGCAGGAGTTCTGCACGTAGGGGGCAAAGCCAACCTCGGGGTAGACGCCGGCGACGCAGCGGTGGATGTAGTCGAAGGCGGCGTCGTGCTCGTAGGGGCTGATGGGCGCAGGCTCGCTGTAGGGGATCGTCTCGTTGATCTCGACCGTCACGTGGTCGGGCGAGATGCCCGAGGCGCGGCAGGCCTCGCTCGCGCGGCGGCGCACACGGGCCACGGCGTCGTCGATCGTCTCGAAGGGGGCGATGCGCACGTTGAAGTTGGCCGTGGCGACGGGCGGCAAAACGTTGTGGGCCGTGGATCCCTGCATCTGCGTGAGGGCATAGGTGGTGCGAAGCATCGCGGCGGTCTCGGGGCTGGCGGCCATGATCTTGGTCACGGCCGGGCGGGTGAGCCAGAGGTTGCCAAAAACGGTGCGGTAAAGATCGGAGCTGCGGGCGCCAAGCTCGGCCAGCGTTGCCTCGACGGCGGGCGTGAGCTGCGGCTTTCCGGGATTTGCCGAGATGTGCTCGCATACACGGCACAACAGGCGGCACGCGTCGTTGGCGGCAGGGGTCGAGGCGTGGCCGCCGTCGGAGCGGGCGGTCACCGTGAGGTCGACGTGGCCCTTCTCGCATACGCCCACCATGGCGACGGGGACCTCGACGCCCAAGGGGGCATCGGCCGCGATGGCGCCGCCTTCGTCCAGGACCATGTAGGGGTGGATGCCGCGGTCGCGCAGCCACTCGACGGCGTGGCGGCAGGTGGGGGCGGCGATCTCCTCGCCGTCAGAGGAAAAGTACCAGACGTCGCGCGGGGGCACGTAGCCCTGGTTTACCAGGTATTCTGCCGCCTCGAAGAAGGCACCCACGATGCACTTGGTGTCCAGGGTGCCGCGAGCCCAAATCTCGCCGTCGTAGATGCCGGCCTCAAAGGGGTCGTGCTCCCAGTCCTGGCCGTCGACGGGCACGACGTCTTGGTGGGCCATCATGACCACGGGGTCAAGGGATGCGTCGGCGCCCGGCCAGCGAAGCAGGATGCCAAAGTCGTCGATGATGTTGACCTCGGCGACCTCGAAGAACTTGGGGTACAGGCGCCGCAGCGTGGGGACCCACCGCTTGAAAGGCTCGTCGTCGCGCTGGCTTATGTCCTCACGCGAGACGGTTTGCACGCGCAGAAGCTCCTGGAAGCGCTCGACGGCGTCGTCTCCCGCCTTGTAACCGGCGGCGTCAAGCGGCGCGCCTTCTGCAACCGATGCACCCTGCGGGGTTTCATTTGCGGACATGAATTGCTCCTCTCGCCTGCGGTTTTACGGTGCTTTGCTGAGAGGAGCATAGGCTTTTGGCTGGTAGGCTGGCCGGGATGCGGGCCAAAGCGATACCGATTGTTCATGGAAGGGCGGGGGCTCGGGCCGGGCGGGCGCCGGGGCCGCGGGCCGAGCGGACGCCGGGGTGGCGGGCCGGCGGGCTCGCAGGCGGCGCGGGCCGAGCCGCTAGGACCTCACGTGCGAGATGCGGTAGCGAAACTGCTCGGGGCGGGCGACGGAGTGGGTGTACTCGACGACGCCGTTCTTCTCGCCATAGGTCGTGCGCGCAAGGCGAAGGACCGGCGAGCCCTCCTGGATGACCAGCACCTCCGACTCGTCTGCCGTTGCGGTTCCGGCGTAGAGCTCCTCCTCGGCCACGCGAATGCCCTTGTGGTATTCGCGCTCCATGATGTCCGAGAGAGGGCGCAGCAAGATGTCCTCGGCGGTAAGCGAGGCAAACTCATCGGCAGGTAGATAGGTGAGCTCAAGCATGGTAGGGACCTCGTCCACCAGGCGCAGGCGGCGGAAGCGGTAGACGTTGTCGCCGGGGCGCAGGTCCATCTGGTAGGCCACGGGCGCGGGCGCCGGGATGACGCCGAACTCAAGGAGCTTGGTCTTGGGGTTGTGGCCCAAGCTGCGCGTTTGCTCGGTGAAGCTGTAGAGGCCCAGCGGGTTCACCATCTCGCGCGAGATGCCCGAGACAAAGGTGCCCTTGCCGTGGCGGCGGTTGATGAGGCCCTGGGTCTCGAGCTCCTTCAAGGCCAGGCGCACCGTGGTGCGCGACAGGCCGTAGCTCTCGGAGAGCTCGCGCTCGGATGGGAGAAGGTCGCCCGGAGCCAGGGTCGAGATTTTCTCGCGGAGAAGGTCGACAAGCTGGTTGTACAGCGGCTTTTTTCTTGACGCGCCGTCCATCGAGGACCTCCTTCGCGCTGGCTGGTTTGGGGCGGGCAAAACGGGCGAACAACAGACGCAGGATGGACCCTTCCTCCCCGAGGGGTCCATCCTGTGTGTGAGGGTTAAATATACCCAACGCGGCGCCGGTGGCCAATGTCAAACCGGCGCCCTAGCTCATTTTACTTGGTAAACGGCCAGTCGCCCGCGACCAGGGACTCGACGCAGGCGGCCACGGCGTCCTCTTCGACGGGGCCAATGTGCCAGCGGGCGGCGTTTGCGGCCTCGGCCATGGCGTCGGCCACGGCCACGCTGTTGGTCACGGCGTTGAAGAGCGGCAGGTCGTTGCCGCCGTCGCCAAAGACCACGACCTCCTCGTCACCTAAGCCCAGGTAGTCGCGCAGCCACGTGAGAGCGCTGCCCTTGTTCCAGCCCTTGGGGGTGATGTTTGAGAACATGGGCTGCGGCACGTCGAAGTCGAGCTCGGGGACCTCGCGGGAAAGCATGTCGACCCAGCGGCGGGTCTCGTCCAGGTCACCTACCAGGAAGGCGTTGGCCTTGGGAACGGCCACGTCGCCGATTGCGGTGGTAAGCATGCCGCCTTCGGCGTAGGCGGGAAAGGCGATGGCCAGGTCGTCGACCGAGCCGCAGACCAGGTGGGGCTCGCCGTTCTCGTAGATCATGAGGCCCGAGCGGGGGACCTCCTCGAGCACCGCCTGCACGTGGCGCAGGTAATCGGGGTCCAGGCCCTTCTCCAAGACCTTCTCGCCCTGGTGGTAGACCTGCATGCCGTTGGCCGCGATGGCGGTCTTGTAGCAAGCCTCGTCATCGCCAAAGAAGCGGCCCAACCACGAGTAAAAACGGCCGCTGGCCGGGCCAATGGCCAGGCCAGCGTCAAGAGCCGCGTGAAAAGCCGCGCGCGTGCGGTCCGAGACCACCTTGTTGCCGTAAGGCAGGATGGTGCCGTCGATGTCGGTGAGGATGAGTTTGATGGACATGGGGCGCCTTTCAAGTAGCGCGGCATTGGGGTTTCTCGCCCCTTAGGCCTCCTGCTCGAGACCGGCGTTGACCAGGTTAGCGGCCTCGTCGGCAGTGGTGGCGGCCAGCATGTTGGCGCGGAAGCCCTCGTCCATAAGCAGGACGGCCACGCGGGAAAGGACGGCCAGGTGCTCGGCGGCCTCGGCAGCGGGGATGAGAAGGGCGATGACGCAAGTGATGGGGGCGCCGTCCATGGAGCGCCAGTCAACAGGGTTGGCCAGCTTCACGACCATGACGCAGGGAGCCGAGATGGCGGCGTTCTTGGCGTGGGGAATGGCAAAGCCGCCCATCATACCCGTGGTGCCCTCGGCCTCGCGGGCCTTGAAGGCCTCGTAGACGGCGGCGGAGTCGGCGGCGACGCCGGCCTCGACGGCCTTGTCCGCCAAGAACTTCATGACCTCGTCGACGGAGGTCGAAGCGTTATCGAGAAAAACGTTAGAAGCCAGAACTTTGGTGCTCATAGGTAGACTCCAATCTCGACGCATTGCCTTGGCGGCTGCATCATGTATGCGTTTTGCACTCGCGGTTAAGAATAACACCGTTCACCGGTTCCACCATTGACAAACGGCGGAACCGGTGATGGTGAACGTTCACCTATCTAAGGTTTTTGGCGAAAAGGGCGCGCGGGCCGGGCCGCCTAGTCGACGCCGGCCTCGCGACGCAGGCGCAGGGCCTCGTAGGCGCAGCCGTACATGGCCGCCTGGTTGCCAAGGCTTGCGGCCTCGATGCGCACGTCCTTGCAGGTAGGAAGCGCGTGGGCGACAAAGCGGGCGCGCAGCTCGGGCGCGAAGGTGGCAAAGGCGCCGGCCACGCCGCCGCCGATGAGGTACATCGAGGGGTCCACGACGCAGGAGACCTGGGCCATGGCCTGGGCCAGGTACTCGCACATCTGGTCGACGGCCAGGCGGGCGCACTCGTCGCCCGCGGCCAGGGCGCGGAAGACCGAGAGGGTGTCGGTGGCGTGCTCGACGTGGACGGGGGTGACGCCGCGGCGCTCGCACTCGTCCAGGTAAAGGCGCACGATGCCCTTGGCCGAGGCGTACTGCTCCAAGCAGCCGTGGCGACCGCAGCCGCAGGTAAGGAGCTCGTTGGGGTTGACGGTGATGTGGCCGATCTCACCGCCGGCGCCAAACGCGCCCGCGACCAGGCGGCCGTTAACCACGACGCCCGCGCCCACACCGGTGCCCAGCGCGATCAAAACGTAGCTCGAGGCGCCGTGGGCGACGCCCGCCCACATCTCGCCCAAAGCGGCGGCGTTGGCGTCGTTGACAAAGGCGACCTGCGCGCGGGGGAAGGTAGCCGTGATGGCGCCAACCAGGCCCTCGGGGTCAAGCTGGATGTTGGCGAGAAAACCAACGGTGCCGTCGTCTGCCACGGGGCCGGGGATATCCAGGCCGCAGGCGATGACGTCCTCGGGGGCGGCGTCGTGGGCGGCCAAGATCTTGGTCAGGCCGTCGGTCACGATGGCAAAGGCCTCGTCGGTCGTGAGCTCGGGGGTGGGGATCTTACGCTCTTCAAGCAGCTCGCCCTCGGGGGTGAAGAGGCCCGCCTTGATGCTGGTGCCGCCGATGTCGATGCCCAATACTGCTTCCATAGCACGCTTCCCTTCGTGTCGTGCGAGGCGCCCGTCACCGTTCCCGGACGGCCGGGCGCGCCAGTTCCGTCACTCCATCATATGGATTCGCGGCCACGTTTTGAACGAGGTCTTCCCAAAGAGTCGCTTGGCTGACACGATTTGCTCGGCGTGCGGGCGCTAAGATTGACGGGCGCAAAACCAAGGCAGAGGACAAGACATGACCCACAACAGCAAGCACCGCAGCAAACCGTTTTTAGCCACCGGGACTGGCATGGTCTTGGCCTGCCTAGCGGCATGTTTGCTGTGGGGCTCGGCGTTTCCCTGCGTGAAGATCGGGTACTCGCTGTTTGGCATCGACTCGGCCGACGTGGCCTCGATCGTTTTGTTTGCCGGGATGCGCTTTCTTATCTCGGGCGGGCTGGTAGTCGCGGGCATGAGCATCGCGCGGCGGCGGCTCTATGTGCCCGCGCGCGGCGACTGGCGGCCCGCGGCCGAGCTCTCCATCTTCCAGACCATCCTGCAATACCTGTGCTTTTACGTGGGCCTTTCTCGCTGCGCGGGCGTGACGAGCTCGATTATCGAGGCGAGCAACACGTTCTTGATCGTGCTGCTGGCCGTCTTTGCGTTTCGCACCGAGTCGATGACCTGGCGAAAGGCGTTGGGTTGCGTGCTGGGCTTCGTCGGCGTTTTGCAGGTGAGCCTGGCCGGAAGCGCCGCAGGCGGGCTGAGCTTTCGCCTTGACGGAGAGGGGCTGGTGTTTCTCTCCACCTTTGCGGCGGCCATGAGCAGCAACTTGTCCAAGCGCTTCTCGCAAGACCACGACCCGGTGCTGCTGTCGGCTTGGCAGTTTGTCATCGGCGGCGCGGTCTTGGCGGTGGCCGGACTTGCTATGGGCGGGCACGTGGCGCCGGCCGCTGGCGCGAACCCCGTCGCAGCGATCGCGCTTCTCGTCTACCTTGGCTTTATTAGTGCGGCGGCCTACTCGCTGTGGTCGGCGACGCTGGCCGTCAACGACGTCTCGCACGTGGCGGTCTTTGGTTTCATGAACCCGGTCTTTGGAGCGATTCTCTCGGTTTTGCTGCTTGGCGAGGGCAACGTGCTGCGACCGGCGGTGGCGCTGGGGTCGCTCGCGCTCGTGAGCATCGGCATCGTCGTGGTCAACCGGCCGTCGGCGCGATGATTTGGCCCCGGCGACGGCGATTTTGGGCTACCGGAACACGGCCGCCTGACTTATCCCATAGTAAAACCAGCTTTGTCGAGTAGCGAAGGCATTTTTGGTCACGTTTGCCCAGTTGGCAGGAGCCGGCTACTCATCGAGTCGGGATTTACTATGGGATAAATCAGGCGGAATACCCGGCAAGGCCGCCCCGTGTTGATTTTCGACCGTTCCACGCATGGCTCGCGTTAGGTCCCGAACGGGCTAGACTGGGAGTCGCACAGCTTCGTGCGGCCGCAGGCGGCGAGCTTTGTCGCCGCGGGCCCGCGCCAGATAAGGAGATGAACCATGGACGATACCCTAAACATCGAGTTGCCGCAGGTAGACGCCGCGGCCACGGACTCCCCCACCGTCGACGACGACCTCAAGGCGCTCGACCGGCTTGAGAAGACGCTCTTCTCGCACCGCTACGCCATCGACGAGATCGGCTCGCTGGGTGAGGTAATCGACCCCGCCGACGCCCTGGCCGAGAGGAGCGAGGCCATCGCCCTGTTGGAAGAGGAGCGCATCCAGGCCCTGTGCGTGCCCGAGGTCGGCGAGATGCTGGAGCGCCTAAACGCCGCCACGGCGCAACTCGACGCAACCAAGGCCGCCCAGGTCAAGGTGCTCAGGCGCGACCGCGCGTCCCTGGTCGACGTGCCCTTGGACGAGCAGACGGCTTTCTCGCGTCTTTCGGTCGAGGCAAACGACGTGTGGCACAAGGCCAAGGCGACAAACGACTGGGCATCCTTCGAGCCTTACGTGGACAAGTTGGTGGCGGCCAAGAAGCGCATGGCCTGCGCGATGAAGCCGGGCGTCGACCCATACGACGTGTGGCTCAACGAGTACGAGGAGGGCACCTGCCGCGCCTTCTACGATCCCTTCTTTTCCCAGGTAAAGGACTGCGTCGTGCCACTTTTGGCCAACTGCATGGCAAGCAAGCGCAAGCCCAGCCACGAGGCCTTGGACGGCCACTTTGACGAGGCCCGCCAATGGGAGCTTGCAAACGACCTCATGGCGCTTGAGGGCGTGAACCCCAACCGCCTGTGGGTGGGCAAGACCGAGCACCCCTTTACCGGCGGCCCCGGCATCGGCTTTGTGCTGATCGCCAGCCACGTCTACAGTGAAAACGTCCTCTCCAACGTCTTTAGCATGCTGCACGAGGGCGGCCACACCCTCTATGAGCAGGGCGTCGACATGTCGTTTGCCATGACGTCTCTTAAGGGCGGCACATCGATGGGCATGCATGAGGCCCAGTCGCGCTTCTTCGAGAACATCGTGGGCCGCTCCGAGGCCTTTGCGCGCCCGCTTCTTGAGGTCATGCAAAAGCGCTTCCCGGGAAAGCTCGGCAACGTCACGCCGCGCCAGCTCTACCTGGCCGAGAACTGCGCCGAGCCCTGCCTCATTCGCTGCGACGCCGACGAGCTCACCTATCCGCTGCACATCCTGGTGCGCTACGAGATCGAGCAGCTGCTCTTTAGCGGTGAGGCCTCGGCCAAGGACGTGCCCGGTTTGTGGGCCGAGAAGTACAAGCAGTACCTGGGCCTCGACGTTCCCAACGACACCGACGGCGCTCTGCAGGACACCCACTGGTCGAGCGGCGACTTTGGCTACTTCCCCACCTACGCGCTGGGTAGCGCCTTTGGCGCCCAGTTCAAGGCGGCCATGATCGCCCAGGGCATGGACTTCGACGCCGTGTGCGCGAGCGGCGACCTGGCGTCCATCAGGCAGTGGCTGGGCAAAAACATCTGGCGCCACGGACGGGCCAAGGACTCCGACGAGCTGATCTTGGCCTCGTGCGGCGAGCACTTCTCGCCAACGTATTACACCGATTACCTTACCGAGAAGTTCACGAAGATCTATCAGCTGTAATCGGCGGTAAGAAACCCGTCACGCAAACGAGCCCCTGGTCAAGCACGCAGCTTGCCAGGGGCTCGTCGTGTCTTGCGGGGCCAAGCGTCCTAGCGGCCGGCTTGGGACTGGGGGCGAAGGAAGCGGTCGCAGACGTTGGAGGTGCGCAGGTACTCCTTGCCCGTGGGGTCGACCACGGGGACGAGCTTGGCGACGTCGTCGACAAAGTGGTTGTCCGGGCTCTCTCGCACGTGCGGGTCGCACAGGGTGTAGCCGCGGCTGCACGCTCCCTGCCACCTGCCGGTGTGATCGTTTTGGGTAAACGTTGCGAAGACGCAGTCGCAGCAATGGTTTCCAACAGCCATGAAAATCCCCTCTCCTACTTGGTCTTAACACCGTATACCCCCAAGGACGCGCCGGTGGCCGTCAATCTCGCGCACGGTCGCATGAAACCGGTGGCTTTTTGGGAACGATTCGAAAATACGCGTCCGCGACCTCAAAGGAGAACCGCATGGCCACTAGCGCCGAGACCAGCAAAGCAACCACGCAAGACATCACCTTCGCCTCTCATGACGGGACCTCGACCATCCACGCAAGGATCTGGTGGCCGGCAGGCACCGCACCCGACGCGGCCGCAGACGATGGCGAGAAGGGCACGGCGCCCGTGGGCGTGGTGCAGCTGGTCCACGGCATGAGCGAGCACATCCGCCGCTACGACGACTTTGCCCGCTACCTGTGCGGCCTGGGCTGGGTCGTGTGCGGCGACGACCACATCGGGCACGGGCGCTCGGCGGCCCCCGGCAAGCAGGGCTGCATACCCGCCAAGGGCGGTGACCAGGCCTTGGTTGAAGACGAGCACGCCCTGCGCGAGCTTGTGCAGCAGATGGTGGGCACCGAGGTCCCCTACGTCTTCTTTGGCCACTCAATGGGCAGCTTTATCACGCGCGTCTATCTCTCGCGCCACGCCGAGGGCCTGGCCGCAGCCGTGATCTGCGGCACCGGGACCATTCCCGTGGCGACCTCGAAGGCAGGGCACGCGGCGGCGAGCGTCGTCGCAACGGTGCGCGGGCAGGATTACCTGTCAAAGACCCTGGACAGCCTGGGGTCGGGCTCATACAGCAAGGCGGCCCCCGGCCCCACCGGCTTCGAGTGGCTGTCGCACGATAAGGACAACGTGGCCAGATACGTCGCCGACGACGAGTGCGGCTTTATGTTTAGCGCCGGCGGCTACTGCGCGCTGACCAACCTCACGGCCACGGCCTGCTCGCCCGCCTGTGCCGCGGCCGCGCCCTGCGACCTGCCGCTTCTCTACATTGGCGGCGACGGCGACCCGGTGGGCGACATGGGAAAGGGCGTCGTTGCGGCCGCCCAGCTTGCAAAGGACAACGGTTCGGTGGATGTGACCTGCAAAATCTTCTCCAAGATGCGCCACGAAATCCTTAACGAGAAGGGGAAGATGCAGGTGTATAGGGCAGTATCCGATTGGCTAGAGAGAAAGGTTTGTCATGAGCACTGAGAAGTACGTGATCGCGCTTGACCAAGGCACCACCAGCTCGAGGGCCGTCTTGATCGACCGGGCGGGCAAGATGCTCGATGTCGTTCAGCGCCCGTTCCAGCAGATCTTTCCCCAGCCCGGCTGGGTCGAGCACAACCCGCAAGAGATTCTCTTCTCGCAGCTGGGTTGCCTGACCGAGCTTATCGCCAAGCACGGGCTTACCGCCGAGAGCATCGATTCCATTGGCATCGACAACCAGCGCGAGACCACCATCGTGTGGGACCCCACCACCGGCGCCCCCGTCATGAACGCCATCGTGTGGCAGTGCCGCCGCAGCGCCTCGCTGGTAGAAGAGCTGTGCGGCTCGCCCGAGGTCGCCAAGAAGATCCAGGCCAAGACCGGTCTTCTCCCCGACGCGTACTTCTCGGCCAGCAAGATCTGCTGGATCTTGCGCAACGTCCCCGGCGCCCGCGAGCGCGCCGAGGCGGGTGAGCTGCTTTTTGGCACCGTGGACACGTGGCTGATCTGGGTCTTGACCGGCGGCCTGGTGCACGCGACCGACCCCACCAACGCGAGCCGCACGATGCTCTTTGACATTCACCGCGGCTGCTGGGACCAGGAGCTGCTGGACCTCTTTGGCATCCCGGCCTCGATGATGCCCGAGGTGCGCCCCAGCTCGGGTTTCTTTGGCGAGACGAGCTACCCCGGCATCCCGGCGGGCATCCCCATCACGGGCGTTGCCGGCGACCAGCAGGCGGCCCTGTTTGGCCAGTGCTGCTTTAAGGCGGGCCAGGCCAAGAACACCTACGGCACCGGCTGCTTCATGCTGCTGCACACCGGCCACGAGGCCCGCACCAGCACGCACAACCTGGTGACCACCGTGGCCGCCAGCGCGCCTTCTGACGAGGGCCTGGTCTATGCGCTCGAGGGCTCGGTCTTTGTGGCGGGCGCCTTAATCCAGTGGCTGCGCGATGAGCTGGGCATCATTGGCACCGCGGCCGAGACCGAGGCCCTGGCTCTGAGCATCCCCGATACCGGCGGCGTCTACATCGTGCCCGCCTTCACGGGCCTGGGCGCCCCCTGGTGGAACAGCGAGGCCCGCGGCGCGATTTACGGCCTCACGCGCGGCGCCGGGCGCGCCCACATCGCAAGGGCCGCGTTGGAGTCTTTGGCCTACCAGATCCGCGACCTGTCTGACGCCATGGCGGCAGACGCCGGCGGCGACCTGGGCGTCCTTAACGTCGACGGCGGCGCCAGCGCCAACAACTTCCTCATGCAGTTCCAGGCAGACCTTCTTGGTTGCGAGCTGCACCGCCCGCAGAACCTCGAGACCACCTCGCTGGGCGCCGCGTACCTGGCGGGCCTGGCCACGGGCTTTTGGTCGGGCACCGACGAGCTGCGCGGCCTGCGCACGACCGACGACGTCTTCACGCGCAAGATGGACGTCGCGCAGGCAGATGAGCTTCTCGCCGGGTGGCACAAGGCCGTGGAGAGGACGATTTTGTAGGGTGCGGCGGGGCCGGCCGTGGCCGGTTAGTTGCTTGACGCGCTGAGAAGAGCGCCGGGCGAGGTCGTGGGCCTCTCCCGGCGCTCTTTGGTTTGATGGTTTGTGGCGTTGACCTGCGGCGCGTTGCCCGGCGCGCGGTGGCCTAGCCCAGCACCTCGCCGGCGATGCGGGCCGTCTCGGTGGCGTCCTTGGCGTAGAAGTCGGCGCCCACCATCTGGGCGTACTCGGGGTTAAGCACGGCGCCGCCCACCACGACCTTGCACCACGGGGCCTGGTCGCGCAGAAGCTCGATCGTCTCGGCCATGGCGGGAACCGTCGTGGTCATGAGGGCCGAGAGACCCACGAGCAGGACATGGTCTTTGACCACGGCGTCCACGACGTCTTGCGGAGGCACGTCTCGGCCCAGGTCAATGACGTCGTAGCCGTAGTTCTCAAGCAGCATGCGCACGATGTTCTTGCCAATGTCGTGAATGTCGCCGTGGACCGTGCAAACCACGACCTTGCCCTTGGCGGGCATGGCGTCTGCGCCCTCGGCGCTCTTGCTCGCGGCGCGGATGGTCTCGAAGCCGGCCTTGGCGGCCTCGGCGGCGGCCATGAGCTGCGGCAGGAAGAAGGTGCCCTTCTCAAATCGGATACCCACCTCGTCGAGGGCGGGGATCAGAACCTCGGTGATGGCGTACATCACGTCGTGGTTTTCCAGGATGCGCGAGATGACCTCGGGCATGGGGCCCTTGCGGCCGGCCAGGACCAGCTCGCGGGCCTCTTCCTCGGGGGTCGCGGCGGCGCCGGGGGCCGCGGCGGTCTTCTCGCCAGAGGTCTTCTCGCCGGGTTGGGCTGCAACGGCGCCCGAGCCGGGCAGGGCATCGCTTCTGTTGGCGTTCTTGGCCACGTAGCCCTGGGCGCTCACGTCCTCGCCCGAAAGCACGCGCCAGGCGTCGATGACGTCCATCATGCGCGCCACCAGCGGGTTCATGATGGCCAGGTCGAGGCCAGCCGCAAAGGCACCGGCGAGGAAGGTCGCGTTGATAAGGGGCCTAAAGGGCAGGCCAAAGCTAATGTTGGAAAGGCCCAGGACGGTGCGAACGCCGGGCAGCTCGCGCTTGACGCCAGCGATGGCGGCCAGGATCTGGCGCGGGGCCTCCTGGTCGGTCGAGCAGGCCATGCACAGGCAGTCGATGACCACGTCCTGGCGCGGGATGCCGATGGCGTCGGTGGCGGCCACGATCTTCTTGGCCACGGCGATGCGGCCCTCGGCCGTGGCGGGGATGCCGTCCTCGTCGAGCGTCAGACCCACGATGGCGCAGCCGTAGTGCTTGGCCACGGGCAGGACCTGGGACAAGATCTCGTCCTTGCCGTTGGTCGAGTTGATGAGGGCCTTGCCGGGGTAGCTGCGCACGGCCGCCTCGATGACCTGGGGGTCTGCCGTGTCGATCTGCAGCGGCAGGGTGGTCACGCCCTGGAGCTCGGCCACGAGCTGGACCATAGTGGCGCGCTCGTCGATCTCGGGCAGGCCCACGTTGACGTCCAGGATCTGGGCGCCGGCGTTGGTCTGCGAGATGGCCTCGCCCATGATGTAGTCGTGGTTGCCCTCGCGCAGGGCCTCCTTCATCTTCTTCTTGCCCGTGGGGTTGATGCGCTCGCCAATGACGCCCACCTGGCCCATCTGCAGGGCGCAGATGCTCTGGGGACCGGCCACGCAGAACCAGTCGCGGGGCTGCGGCTTGCAGGGTTTGCGGTCGGCGAGAAGGGCGCGCTCGCCCGCGATGTAGGCGGGCGTGGTGCCGCAGCAGCCGCCCACGATGGTGACGCCCAGGTCGAGCATCTTGGCCACGGCCTCGCAGTACTCGGGCGCGTGGACATCGAAGACCGTCTTGCCGTCCACCACGCGCGGAAGGCCGGCGTTGGCTTGGACCATCACGGGGCACTTGGCCCACGGAATCATGCGCTCTACCAGCGGCAACAGGTCGTTGGGGCCCAGCGAGCAGTTGATGCCCACGGCGTCGGCGCCCATGGACGAGAGGGTCACGGCGGCGACCTCGGGCGTGGTGCCCAGGAAGGTGCGGCCGTCCTCGGCAAAGGTCATGGTCACAAAGACAGGCAGGTCGGAGTTCTCTTGCACGGCGAGAAGGGCAGCCTTGGCCTCGGCGAGGTCTGCCATGGTCTCGATGATGAAGAGGTCGGCGCCGGCCGCGGTGGCCGCGCGGGCCTGCTGGGCAAAGAGGGCGTAGGCGTCGTCGAAGGGCAGGGTGCCCATGGGCTCCAAAAGCTGGCCGGTGGGGCCGATGTCTGCGGCCACGTAGCGGGCGCCCGACTTGCGCGCGCAGGCGACGGCGGCGGAGAAAATCTCTTCCACCGTGGCGGCGTCGCCCAGCTTGTCGCGGTTGGCGCCAAAGGTATTGGTGGTCGCGACGTCTGAGCCGGCGGCGACGTAGGCGGCGTGGACCTCGGTAATCTCGGCCGGGTTGGTGAGGCACAAAAGCTCGGGCAGCTCGCCGGCGGCAAGACCGCGCTCCTGCAGCTGCGTGCCCATGCCTCCGTCGAAGACCAGGAAGTCGCGGCCGGCCAGGACGTCTGCGAGCTTCTCGTCCTTGACGCGGAGCTTGCGGGCGGCCAGACGGTCCTCGGGCCAGGGGCAGCTGAATTTCTTCTCGCCGTCTTGGGTCATGGTGGGTACCTCTCGATTGCATGGGGAAGCAGCGGCGGGCTGCGATTGCTCATTTGGTCTGTATGATACCAGCGAGGGATTTGCCCCGCGCGGGTGCGAAGGTATCGGCACACGTTCTTAACCTGCGGCTGAATGGGGGCGGGGGCCCAAACGCGGCCGCAGGTGACCGACGGTGGCCGATGTTTGTACAAACATCAGGCCGTTTCGAGAAATTCGTACAAAGGTCGGCGATTTTTAAGAACTGAGAAGCCCTGGCGTACAAACATCGGGCGATTTGAGGAAGCGGGCGGGCACGGCGCGACCCCCTACGCTTTTGCCCAGCAGGGCTTTCCGGTGGCGCGGATGTGGCAAAAGTCGCGGCACAGGCAGTCCTTGCAGCTCGCATGGCTTGAGGGCTGGGGTTTAGCGAACATGCCCACCACTGCGGTCACGCTCTTGGTGGGGGTCATGAGGTTGGTGCGCGACAAGGCGATGCCCAGGCGGCGCTGGGCATCCACGCTGTCGAGAAGGACGCGCTGGGTCTCAAGGGGCATGTCGCCGTAGCCGGGGCTAAAGCGAAAGTTGGTGTAGAGGCTGCGCTCGTGGGCGTAGGCGACCAGGCGGGCCTCGCAGGCGTCGGCCGCGCGCTCGACCGCCGTCGTGGCGGCAGCATCAAAGATGAGCTGGTCAACCGGGTTGGTAAGCGACAGGCGCCGCAGCTCGGCCTCGACCGCCATGCCCACGGTGACAGCCATGACGCCCACCGCCGCGGCGCCTTCCATGTGATTGGCGATCGAGTTGCCCAGAAGCTCCAGCGAAGCGCCCTTAAGCGCGACCGCGCGCATGCCGTCCGGGCGCTCGCCGCACTTCTCGGCATCAACGTCAAAGACGCACCAGGTTCCGGATGCGCGGCAGGTCTCCAGGCAGCGGGCAATCACCTGATCGATGCGGGCGTCGAGCTCGGGGTCGATCGCCTGGCCCGCGTAGCCCAGGTAGCGCAGGACCTCGCCGCGGTCGACGGACGTGATGTCGTAATGTTCGACGTTGGCGGACACAGGCGGCGCTTACTTGGCGAGGTAGCCGCACTCAGAGAGGGTCCTGCGGGCGACCGTGGCGATCTGGGGCTTGTTCATGCTGTAGACGTGCAGGCCGTCGACGCCGTTGGCCGCCAGGTCGCGCAGCTGCTCGCAGGCGTACTCAAGGCCAGCACGGCCCTGGTCAACGGGGTCGTCGCCCGCCTGGACCAGGCGCTTCACAACCTTAGCAGGGATGGAGGCGCCGCAGTTGAAGGCCATGCGCTGGATCTGCTTGACGCTGGTGAAAGGCATGATGCCGGCGACGACGGGCAGCTTCACGCGGTGGCGCAGGCACTTCTCGCGAAAACGGTAGAAGTCCTCGTTATCGAAGAAGAGCTGCGAGACAAAGTAATCGGCGCCGGCCTCCTGCTTGAGGTAGAGGCTGTTGAAGCTCTCTTCCTCGCTGGGGGACTCGACGTGGCCCTCGGGGTAGCACGCGGCGCCGATGCACATGTCGGGGTGATTCTCGTGCAGGTAGGCGATAAGGTCGCTCGCGTGGGCAAAGTCCGCGACCGTGACGCCGGGGCGACGATCGCCGCGCAGGGCGAGGATGTTCTGGACGCCCGCCTCGCGAAGGCGCTCGACGTAGGCGTCAACGTCTGCGCGGGTGGCGCCCATGCAGGTGAGGTGCGCCAACGCCGTGGTGTCCAGCTTGCCCTCGATGTCGCCGGCGATGTCGACGGTGTTGCGGGAGTTGCCCGAGCCGCCCGCAGAGTAGGTCACCGAGATCCAGTCCGGCTCGTTATCCGTGAGCTGCGAGGCGATCTCGAAAGCGGTCTCGAGGGCCATCTCGCCCTTGGGCGGGAAAATCTCAAACGAGAAGGTCTGCTTGGCGGCTAACTTATCGGCGATCTTCATGGCTCGGTGCCTTTCTATGACGTGGTGCGCTCGCGGCGCGTGAGGTAGATGATACGAGCTTTTGGCCCTATTCACACATAAACGACGGCATACGGCCAGCTGCAGTGGCCTGGGCGATGTCGAGAAGACAGGTGGCCACGCTGTCCTCCTCCGCCGGGCCGATGTGCCAGCGAGTGGCCCCCAAAACCGAGGGCATCGCGTTGGCGACGGCCACCGAGTTGGGGAAGTGACGCAAAAGCGACAGGTCGTTCTCGGCGTCGCCAAAGCAAACGACCTCGTTGGGCGTGAGGCCCAGGTGACGCATAAGGTAATCGGCACCGCGCTCCTTGCCCATGCCCGCCGGGGTCACGTCGATGTGACCCACGCCCGGCATGGGGCAGGTGAGGTCGACGGCCGGGTTCTTCTCGGCAACAAGGTCGCGGACCTCAAGAGCGCGCTCCCAGGTGCCCACCACGCGGATGTTGGACTTGAAGCAGGGCTGGGCAGGGATTTGCTCGAAAGCCTGCTCGACCTTCCAGAAGTTGTCCTTGTGGGCCAGCACGTAACCCAGGTCGACGTCGATGGCGACCTTCTCGCCGTTGTACTCAACGACCAGGTAGGCATCCGGGATGTCTGCCAGGGTCTCCTTGAGGCCTTCCAGGGCCTCGTGGGCCAGGGGCGTGGAGTCGACGAGCTGGCCGTCCAGGTAGACGAGCTGGCCGTTGCTCACCACGGCGGTCGAGTACGCGCGCACGTCGCCCGCCATCATGCGGTCGAGGTCGCGGTAGATGCGGCCCGTTGCCGGGGCAAAGTGGACGCCGGCATCTTGAGCCGCGTGGATGGCCTCGAGCGCGTACGGGGTGATGATGTGCTGGTCGCCGCTCCACAGCAGTGTGTGGTCAAGGTCGGAAAGGACGAGTTTGATCATGGGTGGGCCTAACGGGTGGTCTTGCGTGTTTTCAAGGCCCCTAGTGTAGCCAATACGCAAGCAACGCGCAGGTCAAAGGATACATGCGGACAATATCTGCACCACGACCCACGAGACGGCGATGGCGGGGGCCATGGGGATGCCCTCGGCCGCGGGCGCGGGCGCCGCCGACGGCCCCCAGCGCAAGGCGGCCGGCGCGGCCCCGCCCCAAGAGACAGCTCGCCGTCGCGCCGACGCTGCCGCGGCCGCGACGCCCTTGGCGGCAAGGCCGATCGTGCACGAAAGCCCAATGAGCTGCAGGCTTCCCATCGGGGCGGTTGTGGTTGCCAGCGCCGAGAAGAGCTTGAGGTCGCCCGCGCCTATGCTGTCTTTGCACCCCAGACGGCTCATGAACGCCACCGAGAGCAGCAACAGCGAGAAGATCAGGCACGCATGGGCAAAACCGGTTGCCAAGCAGTGGGCCGCACCTTGCGAGCCGGGCGCCGCCACCGCCCGCAGGATGAAGGCCGCGACGACCGTCGTCACGCAGGCGTTGGGGATGACGCGCTGCCGCAGATCCGTGACGCTTGCCCATAAAAGCGCAGCTAGAACGATTGCTTGTGCCAGGCTCTCTGCAATGTGTACCGCCATGTGTGCCGCCCCTTTCTCTTTGGTGGGAAAGAAGCTAGCACGGCACCAACGAGGAGTTTCTCGCCGTTTTAGGCCATTGAGGCACGTTCGCGGTTTTGACGGTCTTCTCGCCTTCAAACCAGCCGCAGGTCAAAGAGTTTTCAACACTCGATTAGTTTCGAACACGACATTTTGCTGTCAGATTGGTGATAGATTTGAAGATTCAAAAGGCCCCCACATAAAGAAGAGGCAAGATTTGGTCTCGTGGCTTATATCGCGCTATCTCCCCGCTGGCGCCAACGCAGAAGATCCGCAGGTACGCACCCAGGTTGGCCTTAAGGCCTCCGTCACGTGCATCGTTTGCAACGTGGTCTTGTGCGCGGCCAAGGCCGTCGTGGGCATCATGGCCGGCTCGGTCTCGATCGTGGCCGATGCGCTCAACAACCTCTCGGACGCGTCGAGCAACGTCGTGAGCCTCTTTGGCTTCAAGCTAGCGAGCAAACCGGCCGACGCCGAGCACCCCTACGGCCACGGCCGCTTTGAGTACCTGGCGAGCCTTACCGTGGCCGTCCTGGTGTGCGCCGTTGGCATCAACCTTTTAATCGAATCGGCCGATAAGGCGCTGCACCCCACGCCGCTGGACTTTGGTCCCGTGACCGCCGCCGTGCTTCTTGGCTCTATGCTGGTCAAGGCCTGGATGATGTGGCTCAACGGGCGGCTGGGCGCGGCCATCGACTCCGAGACCCTGCGCGCGACGGCCGCCGACTCCAGAAACGACGTGGTCACGACCGCAAGCGTTCTTCTCGCCGCCGTGGCCTCTGTTGCCACGGGATACAACCTGGACGGCATCGCGGGCCTGTGCGTGGGGGTCTTTATCTGCGTATCGGGCGCGGGGCTTATCAAAGATGCAATCAATCCCCTGTTGGGCCAGGCCCCAAGCGCAGGCGACGTCTACGCCATCCGCGACAAGATCTTGTCCTACCCGGGCGTGCTGGGGACCCACGACCTCATGATCCACGACTACGGCCCGGGCAGGCGCTTCGCGAGCGCCCACGTAGAGATGGCCGGTGAAGCCAGCGCATTTGCAAACCACGAGGTCCTGGACAAGATCGAGCGCGACGTCCACGCGCAGATGGGCATCGTCTTGACCCTGCACTACGACCCCATCGTGACGCGCGACCCCACCGGCGACGACCTGCGCGGCTGGATCGACCGGCAGGTCAAGTGCATCAACGCCGAGCTTTCGGTCCACGATGTGCACAGCGAGGCCGGCTTCATCGCCTTTGACCTGGTACGGCCCGCCGACCTGGGCATTAGCGACGAGGAGCTTCTTGGCCGCGTGATGGCCACGGTGGCCAAGCGCTGCCCCGACGCCGCCTGCGTCATCACCTTGGACAGCGGTTTTGTCTCCCCGCAGCAGTAGGCGGCGCAAAAAATACGATATTGGGAATCCAGATTGCCAAATTGAAGGCGCTGGCCTATTTGTCGCGACAAAAGCCCAGTTGGCGCGTCGCCTAATATCCCGGCTAACCGCCAATCACCAAATTGGCTTCCCAATATCGTTCTTTTTGTCGAGGGACTGCCCACGAGAGGCCGTTACCGCAAAAAACCGTCCAAGACCTCGGGCACGCTGCAGCACACCTGGATGCGATCGTTTAGGGCTTTGACCTCGGGTTTTCCGGATTCCATGGCATAGGGGTGGCCCACAAGGTCCAGCATGGGCATGTCGTTGTAGTTGTCGCCGAAGGCGGCCATATCGGCGGCCGCGATGCCCAGCGCGTCCCCCACTTTGCCCAACGCCACGGCCTTGCTCTGGCCGCGCGGCACGATGTCGTACCAGTCGACGCCCGAGCACACGGGCTCGAACTCGCTGCCAAAACGTGCCTTGAGCTCGTCGACCTCGGCCAAGGCCACGGGGTCGGCCGGGTCCTCGTACCAGATACCAGCCTTGACCAGGTCGTCCAGCACATCGCCCACGCGCTCGAAGGGCCGCGTCAGGTTACCCAAGCCCTTCTCCGTGCGGTCAAAAAAGAGCCGGTCATCGCGGTGGACATAACAGGCGCTCACGCCGCTGAGCAGCAGGTGGAGTGTCTTGCTCGCCAGGATGAACTCGGCCATCTCGGTCATGGCCGCCTTGTCCACGCTCGCCCGGTAAAAGACCTCGTCACCCCGCATGACCAGCGTGCCGTTCTCGCAAATGTAGAGAATCCGCCCGGCCAGGCGGCCAAAGAGCCCGCGCACGTTGAAGTACTGCCGGCCGCTCGCCGCCGCAAAAACGATGCCCGCGTCAACCACGCGCTCGACCGCGTCGAGCACGTCCTCCCCCAGGCTGCGGGCCCGCCAATCAAACAGCAGGGTCCCGTCGATGTCCGATGCCACCAGCTTGATCTGGCTCATCTCACCTCCAAACACAGCGCGCCGCAGGACCAATCCAAGCCCTGCGGCGCACGAAATCACATGCCTACAACCCGCCTACCTGCGAACATAGCAGACGCCCTCGTACGGACGCAGCGAGAAGCCCGCCGGCGCGTCGTCGTAGGCGCACACCAGCACGTCCCACTTGCCATCGGCGAGAAGACCGCGCGCCTGCTCGCCCATCTGCTGCTCCTCGCCCGAGAAGTTGGCGACGACGAGAAGGGAGCCCGGCTCCACCAGGTCCTTCTCCGCAGCATCCGCGGCGTCAAAGCGCTCGCCCACGGCCAGCTGGCCAAAGCGCGCGTAGGCCATGACCGGCACCGCGCCCGCGTCCAGGAACTTCACCTTGCCGCCCGAGACCACCGGCATGTCGTGGCGAAGCCCAATAACGCGCTGGTAGAACGTAAAGATTGAGTCGGGGTCGCCCACCTCGCGCTCGACGCAGATCGCGCTTTGGTCGCAATCGGGCGCGTCGCAGGCCATCGTGGCCCAGGGCTCGCCGTCGCTAAACCCGGCGGCGTGGCCCGAGTCCCACTGCATGGGCGTGCGGCCGTTGTCGCGCGAGCGCTCGCCCACGATGTGCAGGGCCTCCGCAGACGTCTTGCCCTCCTCTTCCATGAGGATGCGGTAGTAGTTGATGCTCTCGACGTCACGGTACTGCTCGATGCTCGTGAAGTGCGGGTTGGTCATGCCCAGCTCGTTGCCCTGGAAGACATAGGGCGTGCCGCGCAGCAGGTTCATGAACAGGCACAGCATCTTGGCCGAGGGCACGCGCAGCACGCCGTCGTCGCCAAAGCGCGAGACCGCTCGTGGCTGGTCGTGGTTGTCCCAAAACAGGGCGTTCCAGCCACCGCCCGCCTGCATACCCTCCTGCCAGGTGGACAAAAGGCGCTGCAGCTCAACCAAATCGGCGGGCATAAGGGCCCACTTCTGGCCATCCTTGTAGTCCACCTTTAAGTGGTGGAACGAGAAGACCATGGACAGCTCGCGGTCGGCGGGGTTGGTGTAGCCCAGGCAGGCCTCCAACGAGGTGGAGGACATCTCGCCCACGGTCATGAAGCCGTCGGTGGCGTCGATGCCAGCCTCGCGCACGAGCTCGCGCAGGTACTCGTGAACATGCGGGCCATCGGTGTAGAGGCGCCGGCCGTCACCTTCGAAGTCGTCCTCAAAGGTCTCGGGCTTGGAGATGAGGTTCACGACGTCAAAACGGAAACCGTTCACGCCCTTCTCGCACCAAAAGCGCACGATATCGGCGGCTTCGCGGCGCACCTCGGGGTTCGTCCAGTCGAGGTCGGCCTGGCCCGGGTCGAAGAGATGCAGATACCACTTGCCCACCGAGGGCGCCCACTCCCAGGTCGGGCCGCCAAACTTGGAGATCCAGTTGGTCGGGAGCTTGTCGGGCGTCCCCTCGCGGAAGTAGTAGTAATCCTGGTAGCGCTTCTCGCCAGCCAACGCGCGCTGGAACCACTCGTGTTGGGTCGAGGTGTGGTTCAAGACCATGTCGAGCATGATGCCGATGCCGCGCGCGTGCGCCTCGCGCGAGAGCTCCTCGAAGTCTTCCATGGTGCCATAGCGGGGGTCGATCGCGCGGTAGTTGGCCACGTCATAGCCGTTGTCGCGCTGGGGCGAGGGGAAAAACGGGGTGAGCCAGATGTAATCGACGCCAAGTTTGACCAGGTAGTCGAGCTTCTGCGTGACGCCGCGCAAGTCTCCCCAGCCGTCGCCGTTGGAATCCCTAAAGCTCTTGGGATAGACCTGGTAGACGACCTTGTTGGAAATGTCGATGGTGTTCATCGGGGTTCTCCTCTGTGAAAGCTGAATACGTCCGCGCTGGCTTTAGGCCTGGGCCTGGACGGCGACCTCGGCCGCGATCAGCTTGGCCTCGGCCTCGGCCTCTTCCTGGATGCCCTTCTTCTTGCCCACGACGACGGTCAGGACAAAGGGAACGACAAAGGCGATGACCATGCAGACGGCAAACATCGCCCAGCTCGCGGGCTGCATCGACAGGATGCCGGGCAGACCGCCGACGCCCACGGCGTTTGCGGTGCAGCTCATGGCCACAGACAAAAGGCCGGCGATGCACGAGCCGATCATGGCGCAGACAAACGGGAAGGTGTACTTGAGGTTGACGCCAAACATGGCGGGCTCGGTGACGCCCAGGTAGCACGAGATGATCGCAGGGATGTTGACCTGCTGGTCACGGTCGTTGGAGCGCTGCAGGTAGGCCATGCCAAGGACGGCAGAGCCCTGCGCGATGTTGGAAAGGGCGATCATGGGCCACAGCATGGTGCCGCCAAAATCGGCAATGAGCTGCAGGTCGATGGCGTTGGTCATGTGGTGCAGGCCGGTGATGACCAAAGGCGCGTAGAAGGCGCCAAAGATCGCGCCAAAGATCGCGCGGAAGGGACCGGTGATGCCGGCGTAGACCACCGAGGAGATGCCGCTGCCCAGCCACCAACCGATGGGGCCCAGGACAAAGTGGGCGGCGATGACGGCCAGAAGAAGCGAGCAGAACGGGACGACGATCATAGAGACGACCTCGGGGCAGATCTTGCGGAAGAAGCGCTCGAGGAAGCCCAAGGTGACGGCGGCGAGAATGGCGGGGATGACCTGCGCCTGATAGCCGATCATGTTGACCTGGGCAAAGCCGAAGTCCCACTGCGGGATATCGGCCGCGGCGGTGCCGGCCACGCTGTAGGCGTTAAGCAGCTGACCCGAGACAAGGGTGAGGCCCAAGACGATGCCCAGCATGGGGGTGCCGCCCATCTTCTTGGTGACCGACCAGCAGATGCCCACGGGGATGCCGGTGTGGAAGACGGCCTCGCCGATGAGCCACAGGAAGCTGTCGAGGCCGGCCCAGAACTGGCTGAGTTCGACCAGGGCCTGGGTGCCGTCGCCAAAGATGAAGATCGAGTCGATGCAGTTGCGGAAGCCCAGGATAAGGCCGCCGACGATGACCGCGGGGATGATCGGGGCAAAGACCTCGGCGATGACGGTCATGGCGCGCTGCAGCGGGTTTTGGTTTTGCTTGGCCGCGGACTTGACGGCGTCCTTGCTCACGCCCTCGATGCCGGCGATGCCGGTGAACTCCTCGTAGTAGGCCTTGACGTCATTGCCGATGATGACCTGGAACTGGCCACCCTGGGTGAAGGTGCCCTTAGTGGTGGCCAGGGCTTCGATGGCCTTGACGTCTGCCTTGGAGTCGTCGTTGAGCACGAACCTCATGCGGGTGATGCAGTGGCTCACCGCGGCGATGTTCTCTTTGCCGCCCACGAGCTCAAGCAGCTTGGTCGCGTCTTGTGCGTACTTTCCCATGTACTTCTTCCCTTCCCTTGCTTTCATTGTGCCTCATCGCCTTGGCTGCGCGCCGGCCGCGGCGGGTTTGTTGGCACTTATTTGAATAAGCTGATGGACAGTATAGGCGTGGCTTATGTGAATAAGTGACTTATTTGAATAGGTTCGATGAACGGCATGGTTTTGGCGCCCAACGGATGGCCAAGGTTTGTCTCGCCCCCTATAATTCAGGGGGAGCAAAACCGTTCCAAATCCCCTAGATTCGAGGAATTTCCGCAGATGAAGGCCATATGGCAGGGCATTTACCGCGCCCTGCGAGAAGACATAGTCAACGAGACGTACGCGTTCCAGTCGCTTTTGCCCTCCGAGGCCGCGCTGGTGGAGCGCTTCTCGTGTTCGCACAACACTCTGCGCAAGGCGCTGGCCGCGCTTGCCGACGAGGGCCTGGTGCAGCCCATCCAGGGCAAGGGCGTGCGCGTGATCTATCAGCCGCGCGAGCGCTCCCTGTTTGAGATGGGCGGCATCGAGAGCTACGCCGAGACGATGGCGCGCCTCAAGATCGAGCAGACCACCTCGGTCGTCACGTTTGAGCAGGTCACGGCCGATGGGCGCCTGGCGCACTTCACGGGCTTTGCAAAAGGAGCGGAGCTTCTCCACGTCGAGCGTGTGCGCTCGTTTGGCGGCGAGCCCGTGATTCGCGACGACAGCTATTTTTTGGCCAGCGTGGTCGACGGCTTGACGCCCCAGATAGCCGAGAAGTCCATCTACGAGTACCTGGAGAAGACCCGGGACGTAGGCATCGCGCAGAGCATGCGCGAGATTACCGTCGAGCCGGCCGAGTCGCGCGACTACGACCTGCTTGAGCTGCCCGACAACTGCTATTTGGCCATCATGACCAACCGGGTCTTCACCTATGACGGCGTGATGTTCGAGAACACCAGCTCGCGGCACCGGCCCGATCTTTTTGTCTTCCACGACGTGGCGAGGCGCAGGCCGGCGCTGGGCTAGCGGAGCCGCGCCCTTCTCGCCCCCACCCCCAACTACCAGGAGAAACCATGTCAACTTCTAGCTACAAGTCCAAGCAGGTCATCGTCATGCGCCGCGACCTTAAGATGCGCAAGGGCAAGATCGCGGCCCAGGCCGGGCACGCCTGCGTCGAGGCCACGCTCATGGCCATCGCGCGCGAAGGCCGTGCGAGCCAGATCCGCGCGACCGACGGCTGGGCCTACCTCGAGCACGCCGAGGGCGACTGCTCGCCTTTGACCGACTGGTTTGACGCCGGCGTGGCCAAGATATGCGTCTACGTGGACGGCGAGGAAGCCCTGCTAGACGTGGCTGCCCAGGGACGCGAGGCCGGCTTTGCCGTCTCGTTGATCCGCGACGCCGGCCACACCGAGTTCCACGGCGAACCCACCTTCACCTGCCTTGCCTTCGAGCCCCTGCCCGCCGACAAGATCGACCCCATCACCGGCAGCCTGCCGCTTTACTAGGGCGCGGGGCTCTTCTCGCCGGCTCATCTCGGTTAAATTACGCGAACGTTAAATCCCCTCTCGTGGGTAGGAATTTTCTAATTCCTACTTGCGCGAGGGGATTATAAGTGCCATCCTTCTTTCCAACGAGAAGCCCGCATGCGTGCGGCACACCTCGTGACCAGTCAGCTGAATAGCAAGGAGGCACCACCATGCGTTACGCAACCAAGATTGAGGCCCTCATTGGTTCCACTCCCCTCGTGGACCTTTCCGACCTCGCCAACGGCAACGCAACCGTTCTGGGCAAGTACGAGGCCACCAACCCCGGCGGCTCCATCAAGGACCGCATTGCCAAGGCCATCGTAGAAGATGCCGAGAAGAACGGCCGCCTAGCCCCCGGCGGCACTATCATCGAACCTACCAGCGGAAACACCGGCGTCGGTCTGGCCATGGTCGCGGCCGAGCGCGGCTACAAGCTTATCTTGACCATGCCCGAGACCATGTCCATCGAGCGCCGCAAGCTCGCCGCCGCCTACGGCGCCGAGATTGTCTTGACCCCCGGCGCCCAGGGCATGAAGGGCGCCATCGCCAAGGCCGACGAGCTCCACGAGGCCACGCCCGGCTCCATCATCGCGGGCCAGTTCGTGAACCCGGCCAACCCCCTCGCCCACTACCAGACCACCGGCCCCGAGGTCTGGGCTGATACCGAGGGCACCGTCGACGCCATCGTCGCGGGCGTGGGCACCGGCGGCACCATCTCGGGCTCCGCGAAGTTCCTCAAGGAGAAGAAGCCCGGCGTCTACGCTGTGGCGGTCGAGCCCGCCGAGAGCCCCGTTTTGTCTGGTGGCCAGCCCGGCGGCCACAAAATCCAGGGTATCGGCGCGGGCTTTGTCCCGGCCAACTACGACGCCGAGGTCATCGACGAGGTGCTGCCCGTCGCGTCGGCCGACGCCATCGCCACCAAGAAGCAGCTTTCTGAGAAGACCGGCCTGCTCGTGGGCATCTCCTCGGGCGCGGCCGTCAACGCCGCCCTGCAGCTGGCCGCCCGCCCCGAGCTCGCGGGCAAGACCATCGTCGCGATCCTGCCCGACACCGGCGAGCGCTATCTCTCCATGGACCTTTAAACCAAGGCCTGGTAAACCACCATGTTCGAAACGTTGAAGGACGATATCGCCAGCGTGATCGCGCGCGACCCCTCGGTGCACAGCGGCCGCGAGGTGCTGCTTTGGCACACGGGCATGCACGCCGTCTGGGCCTTTAGGCGCGAGCACTGGCTGTGGGAGCGCGGCTTCCACGGGCTGGCGTCTTTTCTCGCCCGGCGAACCCGCAGGCGCTACGGGGTGGACATTCACCCGGCGGCCACCATCGGCCGGCGCTTCATGATCGACCACGGCATGGGCGTGGTCATTGGCGAGACGGCCATCATCGGAGACGACTGCCTTATCTACCAGGGCGTTACCTTGGGGATGACCGGTAAGCACGGCGGCAAGCGCCACCCCACCCTGGGCAGCAACGTCATGGTGGGCGCAGGCACCATCGTTTTGGGCGACATCCACGTGGGCGACAACGTCAAGGTCGCGGCCGGCTCGGTCGTGGTCCACGACGTGCCCGCCGACACCACGGTGGCCGGCAACCCCGCCCACGTGGTGCGCGAGAACCGCTGCCCCATGCTTCGCCTGGTCGAGATGCCCCCGCGCGGCGGCGACGTGGACGAAAACGTCCGCTGGAGCTGCGCGCTGTAGGGCTGCGAGCTGCGGTTCATTTGTTTTTAACGGAGAAGCCCCCCATGGTTTGACGCCATGCGGGGGCTGGTTGCGTGCGGGGAATTGTGGCTGGGCTCGGGGCCGCGACGACCCCTACGCCTTGGACTCGCGGCACTTGCCGGTGAGGCGGGTGACCTCGACCTTCCAGACGCTCACGCGGTCGATGGCCTCGGGCGAGAAGGTCACCGAGGCGCCGGGCGCCATGTGGGCCATGACGCGCTCGAGGCCGTGGGTCTTCTCGGCTACATCATCTACCTGCGAAATCACGCCGCTGGCCATGACGGACTCGTAGGCTTGGGAGTAGGCGCAGGCGTAGGTGCCCGAGATGATATCGGCCGCGGCGTCGAGTTCAAGAGCCACCTGCGGGTTGGCGCGCCAGGCGTCGACCTTGCGGCCCTCGCCCGCGCAGTGCAGCCAAAAGGTCCAGGCAGGAGCCTCGGGCGTGCCACCCGTCTCGTAGCCAAAGCTCATGGGGACGATAAAGACGCCCTCGTCGTCGACCTGCCCCAGGCGCACGACGTCGGCGCGGTCGATGATCGTGGCGAGCTGCGCCGTATCGGTCACTTCTCGCCTATGAAGGCGCATGGGCCTGGGTTGGGGTTGCATCGGGTTCCTTTCCGGGCGCGACGGGCGGGGCGGGCGCGGGGCGCGGCCGCAGCCGCAGCCGTGCGCCTAAAGAATCGTCTCCATGCCGATCTTGTACGGCTTCATGCCCATGGCCTCATAAAACGCCTGGGCGCCGGGGTTCAAGCTCCACACGTTGAGGGTCACGTTGTAGCAGCCCATCTCGCGCGCGTACTCAACGACGTGCTGGTACAACGTTGTAGCAACGTGCTTGCCACGATGCTTCTCGTCCACGCAGATGTCGTCGATGTAGAGAGTCACGATGTCCTGGAAGTTGTTCTCGGGGCGGTGGTCCTCAACCACGCAGAAGGCGTGGCCCAAGACGTCGCCGCCCTCGACGGCCACAAAGACGGGGCGCGAGTCGTCGGCAAAGATGGCGAGAAGCTCATCGTCGGTGTACTTGCGGGTGCCGGTCTTAAAGAGGTCCGGGCGGCCGGCGGCGTGGACCTCCAGCACCTGGCTCAGCAGCTCGTGGACGCCGGCGAGGTCGGCCGCGCCGGCCCTTCTCACTTCAACGGTCATTTACGCATCAGCCCTTTCCTGGACATACGCCACAAAGGCGTCAAGCTCTTCTTTGGTCTTAAAGCGGCCCACGTAGGCGAAGTTGCCCAGGTCGTCAGACAGGCCGTCGGGCATGCGCTTGGCCGACATGACCTTCTCGCCAAACTTTGCCATGACCTCGTCGTGGGTGTGGGTATAGGCGTAGGCGTCGCGGCGGCTGGCGTGGACGCAGTAGAAATCGGGGCCGGCGGGCGCGTGGCGCAGCTCGTCGAAGCAAACCATGTCGGCCCACATCTGGTAGACGCTGCAGGAGTGGGCATAGTTCATCATGTCGGGCGAGTAACCGCCGGTGGGGCGGGCGTTGACCTCAAGCCCCACGTAGGCGCCCTTCTTGCCCAGGCCCGGCTTGTCCTCGGTGAGGCGGAAGAACTCCAGGTGGACAAAGCGGCTCTTGAAGCCAAAGGACTTGATCGCGGCGCGGCCCAGCTTTGCCAGCGCAGGATCGACGTCGGGGCGCGACCAGTAGGCGATGTCGAGGGCCTTGCCGTGGACATCGGCCATGGACGAAGGAAACTCCTCCTGGTTCTCAAACAGCGGCTTGCCCGACGCGTCGACAATAGCGTCGTAGGAGCAGATCTGGCCGCCCACGAACTCCTCGATCACGTAAGGGACGCCGGCCTGGGCCGCCGCGGCAAAGGCGCGGTCGACGTCGGCCGGGGCTTCAACGGCAAAGGCCCCGCCCGCGCCCACGCCTACCTCGGGCTTGGCGAAGGCGGGGTAGCCCACCGTGGCGAGAAACGCGTCGACCTCGGCGCGGTCTACGACCTTGACCTGGCGGGCCGTGGGGATCTTTGCGGCCTTGTAGCAGGGCTTCATTGCCGCCTTGCTCTGCCACGAGACCAGCTGCGCGGGGTGGACGCCGGTCGTGACGTTGAAGTCCTCGCGCAGGCGGGCGTCAAGAGAGAGCCAGTACTCGTTGTTGGACTCGATCCAGTCGATCTTGCCGTGCTTGTACGAGAGGAACGCCACCGCGCGAAAGACCTGGTCGTAGTCTTCCAGCGTGGGCAGCCAGTAGTACTCGGTAAGAATTTCCTTAAGCTGCGGCTCGAGCTGGTCGTACGGCGTGTCGCCCACGCCCAAGACGGTTGCGCCGTTGTTTGCCAGGCCCTCGCAAAAATAGCGGTATATCTGCGGGAACTGCGGAGAGATGAAAACGAAGTTCATGCTCTACTCGCCACCTTTCTTTGCGTCCTCTAAGACGATGGGCATAAAGTATCTAATTTGTTTCTTCCACCAGGGCCAGTCGTGGTTGACGTCTTGGCCCCAGAAGTCGCACCAGGCGTTGATCCCTAAGCGCGCAAAAGCGTCGGCCAGGATGCCCTGCGTGCGGATGCCCTCGTCCTCCCAGGCGCCGCGGCCCACGCACAGGACCAGCTGGCGCTGGTTGTAGGTGGAGATAAGCGGGTGGTCGGCGGGCATATTGGGTACGAAGTCGGTGGGCGAGTTGAGATAGAGCTCGGGGCTCGACCAGTCGCCAAAGAAGTAGTGGGCGTCGTAGACGCCCGAGAGCGCGATGCAGCCCTGGAAGAGGTCCGGGCGGCGCAGCGCGCAGATCACCGAGTGGGTGGCGCCCATCGAGCAGCCCATGGCAAGCGGGCGCAGCTTGGAGCCGTTGACCTTTTGCACAAAGGGCACCAGCTCTTCGAAGACGTACTGGTAGTAGGCCTCGAGCAGGTGGGCGCGGGCGTCCTTGTCACCGTACTCGTCAGACCACGTTTGCTTGTCGACGTTGCTCACGCAAAACAGCTGGATCTGGCCCGAGTCGATGTAGTCTGCCATGGTGTCTACCAGGCCAAAGTCCTCGTAGTTGGTGCAGGGCGAGTCCTGCGTGGCAAAGGCCACGACCGGCCAGCCCTTCTCGCCGTAGACCAACATGTCCATGTAGCGGTCGAGGTTCTCGCTTCTAAATGTCTTGAGCTCTCGCTTCATGAGCGGCCCCTTTCGTATTTGGATTTCAACCCATGCTAACGCAGTCCGGTTACGAAATGATTGCCCCTCGGCGGGCGGGTGGGCGGTGGGACGGCGGC
>CAVKOL010000003.1:0-36729 GCA_963658035.1 Bacteroidaceae bacterium | reverse complement strand
AGAAGATCTGCGACCTCGATGCGCTTACCCCGCGCGACGAGGCCCTGGTCGCCGCTGCGGCCGACGTGTTTCTCGCCCGCGGCATCGCCGACGTCAAGATGACCGACATCGCCGCCGCGGCCGAGGTGGGCGTGGCCACGCTGTATAGGCGCTTCTCGACCAAGACCGACCTGGCCGTTTTGGCCGCCAGCCTGTTGTGGCGGCGCTTCAACCAGCAGATTCACGCGTTGGTCGAGTCCAACGACTTCCTGGCGCTGGGCGGCTTCGACCGTCTGGACGCGCTTCTTGGCGCCTACCGCGATGCCTACCTGCTGCATGCCGAGTTCATGCGCTTCTTGGACGAGCTTGATCACCTGGTGCTTTCTGAGCACACGCCGGTCGCGCGCCTGGCCTGCTACGGCGCCGAGGTCGATAGCTTCTACCTGGTATTTGACGACGCGTACCTGCTGGGCCGCATGGACGGCTCCATCACGCGCGAGGTCGACTTCCCGGTTTTTTACCACGCCCTGGCGCACGCCTTGACCAGTGTGGCGCAAAAGCTGGCCCGCGGCGAGGTCATTCCCTCCGACGACTTTGCCGCCCAGGCCAACGCGGCCGAGCTAGACAACCTGATCTTCATGGCCAAGTGCGCGCTGTCAAACAAGGTTTAAGGTGAGAAGCACGTCATTGACCTGTGGTTTATTTGAGCGTTACGCGCAGACAAGCGCGGTTTGAATAGAACGCGCGGCCCCCGGCACCCGCCGCCCGCGCCAAGCGAAAGGGGTTTCGATGGGCAAGAAGGGCGGCGCCAAGGCGCGCTCTGGCAACGAGCGCAACCTGCGACTCTTTGCCGTGGGCCAGCTGGGCTGGGCAATTTTGTCGGGCGTCATAAGCAACTGGCTTGTGTATTACTACATGCCGAGCGAGACGATGCTCTCGCAGGGCATGAAGATTTTCATCACCCAGGGCGTCGTTTTCGCTGGTCTCACGGTCATCGGCATGATCACCGCCTTTGGCCGCCTGCTCGACGGCTTCATCGACCCCTTTATCGCGTCGAAGTCCGACTCGTGCCGCCACCCGCTGGGCCGCCGCATCCCCTTTATGCGCTACGCCGCGGTGCCGTTTGGCGTCATGACCGTTGTGGTGTTCATCTCGCCGGTCGACGGCGAGTCGGCAATCAACAACGTGGCGCTCTTTGTGAGCCTCATGCTGTTCTACATCACGCTGTCGCTTTACTGCACGCCGTTTAACGCGCTTATCCCCGAGCTGGGCAAAAGCCAAGAGGACCGCATCAATCTTTCAACCTATATCTCGGTCACGTACTTTATTGGCACGGCTATGGCCTACCTGGTGACTGCCATTGATGGCCTGCTAGAGCCTGCGCTGGGCGCCGTGTGGTCCTTCCGCGCCACGGTGGGAATTCTCGCTCTCATCGCCATTGCGTGCATGTTGGTCCCCGCCTTTGGCATCAACGAGAAGGAAGCCTGCGGCGAGGCCGTGCCGTCCTCGACCCCCATGGGCCAGTCGGTCGTGCGCACCTTCAAGAACCGCGACTTCCAGGTCTTCGAGCTTTCCGACGTCTTGTACTGGGTCTCGATTACCATGTTCCAGACGGGCCTGCCGTACTACATCACCGAGCTCATGGGCTTCGACGACTCGATGACCTTTGTGTTCTTTGCCCTGATGACCGTGGTTTCGCTGGTCTTTTATGGCCCGGTCAACGTGATGGCCAAGCGCATGGGCAAGAAGAAGCTCGTCGTCTTTGCGTTTTTCTTCTTCTGCGTGGCCTTTGCCGTGACCTCGGTCTGCGGCCAGTTTGGCATCCCGGCCATGGCCTGGGGCGTCGCGGTGGCCGTGCTGGCCGCAATTCCCATGGCTGTCCTTGGTATCTTGCCGCAGGCGGTTTTGGCCGATATCGCCGAGGCCGATGCGCTTGAGGCCGGCGAGCATCGCGAGGGCATGTTCTACGCCGCCCGCACCTTTAGCATGACGCTGGGCCAGACTCTGGCCATGATCTTGTTCACTTCCATATCAACCGCAGGTCAGACGGGGTATCGCATGACGGCTCTTGTCGCTACCGCCTTCTGCCTGGTGGCCGCTGTGGTCTTCTCGCGCTATCGCGAGGACCGCGTGCTGGGAGCAATTAAGGCATCTGCCGAGAAGGACGGCGAGTAAACCATGAAGTCGCAGATCAGTTTGCTTGTTGAGTACGAGGCCGAGGGTGCGCCGCGCTTTGTCGAGGTGGACGCGGCGGGCGACGCCCGTCCCGCCGAGTATGCCCGTGAACTGGGCATTTGCACCGTGCGCAACGGGGACACCTGGCGCGTGCGCGTGACGCCTACCGCGCCGGTGACCGTGACCGGCGTCGTGGCCACGCTGGAGTGCGATGTGCGCGGGGCGCAGGCCATCTACCTCAACGGGTACCAGTCCTGGACCGACAGCGTGGAGCGCCCGGTTTGGGCTGGGACGCCGGGCCTCTCGTTTGTCCCGCGCAAGCTTGTGGAGAAGTACCAGCTGGACTGGAGCGGCGACTACCGTTTTGTGCGCGAGGACCCACTGCCCGGCCACCAGCACGGTTTTGGCTACGGCTACCTGCGCTTTATTGACCACGTTCTTCTCGCCGGGTCTTTAAACGAGGCCGATGGTTTCACGGTGATCCGCGAGGACGCGCCGCGCAATCGACTGGTGTTTGAGAAGGAAGCGCCGATGGGGCAGCTGCCCGCAGGGGAAACGCGCGAACTCATGGGGCTGTTTGTGGGGGAGGGCAATCTGCCCCGGATGCTGGACGCCTGGCTGGCAGCGGCGGGCGTGACTGCCCTGCCTGCTCGCAAGGTCTTTGGCTATACCAGCTGGTATCGCCACTATGGCGACATAGACCAGGACAAGCTGCTGGCAGATCTCGATGGCCTGGATAAAGTGACCTCTGGCATGGTTCACCTGGGTGCCGATATGCTCTTCCAGGTGGACGACGGATACGCCAAGGTGGGAGACTGGCTTGACCCCGATGCCGAGAAGTTCCCGCAGGGTATGGCTGCTGTAGCTACGGCGGCGCACGAGAAGGGCATGCTTGCGGGCCTGTGGCAGGCGCCGTTTATCTGCGAGCGCGAGTCCCACCTGGCGGCCGAGCACCCCGATTGGGTCTTGGACCTGCCCGGGGCCGAGGGAGCCAACTTCAACTGGTCGGGCGCCCTGGTGCTTGACACACAGAACCCCCAGGTGCGCGACTATGTGGCCAATTGCCTGCGCACAGCCACGGCCGAGTGGGGCTTTGACCTGCTTAAGCTCGACTTCCTGTTTGCCGCTTGCATGGTGCCGCACGCAGGGATGAACCGCGGCCAGCTGATGGCCGACGCCATCGAGCTTATCCGCGCCTCGGTGGCGCCCGGCACGCGCCTGCTCTTCTGCGGCGTGCCCCTGATGAGCGCCTTTGGCACCTGCGAGTATTGCCGCGTGGGCTGCGACGTGGGCCTGGATTGGGACGACAAACCCCACATGCGCCTGCTGCACCGCGAGCGCATTAGCACCAAGAACAGCCTGGCCAACGCGTTTGGCCGCGCTCACCTTAATGGCCGCGCCTTTGGCTGCGACCCGGACGTCTTCTTCCTTCGCGATGACGTCGACCTCACGCAAGGCCAGCGCGCCCGCATGCTGGGTGTCGATGTGCGCAGCGGCAACGTGCTTTTGACCTCGGACGACATGGGGTCGTGGAACGAGGAGCAGCTCAAGCAGTACCGCAACACGCTGGACGTCTTCCTGCGCTAACGGGGTGCCTTCCGGGCGCGGCGCGGTCGTGCGGCTTTTGCCGTGCGGCCGCGATTTTATCGGGCCAGCGTCACCACAGACTCGATGTGCTTGGTGTGCGGGAACATGTCGACGGGGGTCGCCGATTCGATTTTGTAGCCGCGGCCTCGCAGAACCTCCAGGTCACGGGCTTGAGTCGCGATGTTGCAGCTCACGTAGACCACACGCTTGGGCGCCAGGTCGGCCACGCCGTTAAGGAACTCGGGCGTGCTTCCGGCGCGGGGCGGGTCCATCAAAACGACGTCGAAGCCCTGCTCGCGCCCTTCTCGGCGCATCCAGGCCGTGGCGTCGGCGGCGACAAACTCACAGCGGTCGGCAACGTTGTTGCTGGCCGCGTTTTTCTTTGCCGATTTGATGGCGCTGGTGACCTTCTCGACACCTGTGACCTGCACTTGGTTTGAAGCTGCGGCCGCGCAGATGCCAATGGTTCCGCAGCCGCAGTAGGCGTCAAGGACGCGCCCGCCGTCTGCCAGCTGGGCACCCTCGATGGCCAGTTGGTACAAGACCTCGGTCTGCGCGGGGTTGGTCTGGTAGAAGGTCGTGGAGCCGATCTCAAAGGTGCAGCTCAGCAGGCGGTCGTGGATGACGCCGGGGCCATAGAGGTTGTTGGACTGCTTGCCCAAAATGGCGTTGGTCCTGCGGTCGTTGATGTTTTGCACGATGCTCGTGAGCTGCGGGTTCTTCTCGCGTAGGGCATCAACCAGCTCGCTTGCGCCGCGGAGCTTCTGGGTATTGGTCACGATGGTGAGAAGAACGTCTTCGGTGGCCCAGCCGCAGCGTACCACGGCGTGGCGCAGGACGCCGGTGCCCTTGTCCTCGTTGTAGGCGGGGATGTGCAGGCGCTCGGCCACGCGGGCCACGCTGTTAAGGATCTGGCGTGCCTGTGGGTCTTCTACCAGGCATTTATTGCAGGGAACAATGCGGTGCGTCCCCGCGGCGTAAAAGCCGCAGCGAATGTGGCCGCCCACGTAGGCGTAGGGCGTGGCCGCCTTGTGGCGATAGGCCACCGGGTCGCCTTCCATGCCGCGGATGGGCTGGATGTTGCCGCCGTCTGCCGCAACCTGCGCGCTCAGCTGCTTCTCAAACTCCTCTTGCTTGCGGCGCAGCTGTATGGGGTAGGGGACGCTCAGCCATTCGCAGCCGCCGCACTGTCGCGCAATATCGCAGGTAAACGTCTTGTAACCCATTGTGTCCCTCTCGTCACGATTAACCGTATCAGCATACACGAGGACTATGCTGGCCCTTGAGGTCGTCTGGCAATAACAAGGAGGACAACATGGGAAGCTTGGGCAAAGTCGGAATCATCGGGGCCAGCCACGTGGGCGCGCACGTCGCGGACGCGCTGCTCTCGCACGGCACGGTCGAAGAGATCCGTATTTGCGATAAGGACGTGCTGCTCAGCCGCGCCCAGGCCAACGACATGAACGACGCCATGGCCTACTACCCGCGCCGCGCCCGCGTGCTGGACTGCGCCTGCGAGTACGAGGACCTGGCCGGCTGCGATGTTATCGTTAACGCCGCAGGTCACGTGGCTGCTTCTAAGGTCAACCGCGATGCCGAGAACCTTTTGACCCCGGCCGAGGTCGCCACCTTTGCGCCGCGCATCATGGCCGCCGGCTTCGACGGCGTGTGGGTGAGCATCGCCAACCCCTGCGACGTCGTGGCGCTTGAGCTGTGGAAACAGACGGGCATGGAGCCGGGGCGCATCATTGGCTCGGGCACCGCGCTGGATTCTTCTCGCCTGCGCCACGCGCTTTCGGACGTCACGGGCTACGACCCGGCCTCGATCAACGCCTGGATGCTGGGTGAGCACGGCTTCTCTGAGTTCGCGTGCTTTAGCCACGCGATGATCGGTTGCCTTACTTTGGACGAGGTCGAGGCCCAGGCGGGCATCAAGTTCGACCGTCCCGCGATCGAGGAGGCCGCGACCCACGGCGGCTACATCACCATGCAGGGCAAGTTCTGCACCGAGTACTCGGTGGCCAACGCCGCGGTCAAGATCGTCGAGGCCGTTTTGGGCGACACCAAGCTGGTCACGCCGGTGTCCACGCTGGTAGATGACGTGTACGGGGTTTCTGGAATCTTCTCGTCCCTGCCGTGCGTCATTGGCGCCAACGGCGTCGAGCAGGTGTTTGTCCCCGAGCTCTCCGAAGCCGAGGTCGAGTCCTGGCACGCGACCTGCAAGCACATCGCCGACAACGTCGCCGCCTTTGAGGCTTCTAAGGCCTAACAAATACACTGCCGCAACTTTTCTTGGTTTAAAACCGATTCCCCAAAGTAGCCCGGCCCGATTTCCTGCAAAAACGTCAGGAAGTCGGGCCGGGCTACTCGTGCTTAGCTGATTTAAACCAAGAAAAGTCGCGCGAGGCCTCTCGGTCTCGCCTTTCCGTGTCCGCCCACGGCAGCGAAACCCTGTTTCGCGCTCAATTTCTGAAACTAGGTCAAAAACCTTGTTTAGTTATTCAAAAAGAGGGGTAAAATGGCTCAGGTATTTGAAGCGGGTTCAAAAATCGCCGCGGGGGCGGTGGCCCGCAATCGAAGGAGAGTCTCATGCAATCCAAGATTGCCCATGCAGCAGAGCGCAAGGCGTTTAGCATCGCGCTCGACCAGATCATCAAGACCGCCAGCGGCCCCGATCGCGAGAAGAACCTCGACAAGCTGCTCGATATGGCCGGCAAGCTGCTTAAGGACACCGCTCCTGGCGCCATCCGCGGCATCCGCAACGGCCTGTATCCCGGCTCCAAGTGGGAGCAGTTCCTCTGGGACGTCATCGACAACACCGATCCGCACGTCCTTAAGACTTCAATCTTGAACGGTGGCTACGAGGCCGCGTTCCGCGGCCTGCGCAACACCACTGCCAACGCAGAAAAAGAGCAGTGCAACGTGCCTTGGATCATCCTCTTTGACCCCACGAGCGCCTGCAACAAGAAGTGCGTGGGCTGCTGGGCCGCAGATTACGGCAACAGCCTCAACCTCTCTTACGAGGACATGGATCGCCTGGTGACCGAGGGCTCCGACCTGGGCTGCCACCTCTACATGCTCACCGGCGGCGAGCCTTTGGTGCGCAAGCGCGACATCATCAAGCTGGCCGAGGCCCACAACGACTGCCTCTTTAACATCTTCACCAACGCCTCCCTGGTCGACCAGGCCTTCTGCGACGAGGTCAAGCGCGTTGGCAACATCATCTTCTCGGTCTCTCTTGAGGGTACCGAGGACTCCAACGACGGCCGCCGCGGCGAGGGCTCCTACCAGGAGGTCATGGCCGCCTTCGACCTTATGCGCGAGAACGGCCTGCTGTTTGGTACTTCCACCGCCTACACCCGCGCCAACACCGAGATGGTCAGCTCTGACGAGTACTTCGACAAGATCATCGAGAAGGGCTGCCGTTGGGCCTGGTACTTCCACTACATGCCCGTTGGCGAGGGCGCCACGGTTGATCTGTGCCCCACCGTCGAGCAGCGTGAGTACATGCTGCGCCGCATCCGCGAGGTTCGCGGCGTGACCGGCGGCAAGCCCATCTTTGCCATGGACTTCCAAAACGACGGCGAGTACGTGGGCGGCTGCATCGCCGGCGGCCGCGTCTACTGCCACATCAACGCCCGCGGCGACGTTGAGCCCTGCGTCTTTATCCACTACTCCAACGCCAACATCAAGGAGCAGTCGCTGCTTGACTGCTTGAAGCAGCCCATCTTCCAGGCATATCGTCGTCACTATCCCTTCAACGACAACATGCTCAAGCCCTGCCCCATGTTGGAGAACCCCGAGATCCTGCCCGAGATCGTCCACGAGGCCGACGCCCAGTGCACCGAGTACGTCACGCCCGAGGACGTCGACCACCTCTGCGCCCGCACCTCGGTCTACGCCAAGACCTGGGAGCAGCGCGCCGAGGAGCTGTGGCTTGAGCAGCACCCCACCGGCAAGAAGGTCTACGAGGACGAGGTCTCCAACTACGATGTGGCCACAAAGGCCAAGCTCATCGCCGAGGCCGACGCTGCCGAGGCCAACGAGGCCTAAGACCAGAACTTCTCGATAGCGAGAAACCCGCGACAGGCGGTAGAAGGAGACGAACCTCCTTTTACCGCCTGTTTCTTATGTCTGCCCGATGCGTGGGTGTGAAGGACGCGGCGTGTGGGTATGGTTGCTGCATCGTTAAGTGCTTAGAGGCTCCAATAGAGGAGGCATCATGGCAGCAAAAGACACCCAGAAAGTTAAGAATGTGGTCCTTGTGGGCCAAGGCGGCGTGGGCAAAACCATGCTGGCCGAGGCTATGCTCCACCTTACGGGTCGCACGACCCGCTTAGGCGGCCACGCCGGCACAAAGCCCACGCTTGATTACGACGGCGAGGAGGGCGAGCGCGGATTCTCGATCTCGACCGCCATCGCTCCCGTCGAGTGGGAGGGCACCCGCATAAACGTGCTGGACGCTCCGTGCTACCCCGACTTTGTGGGCGACGCCTACGCGGCAATGAGCGCCTGCGAGACGGCCCTGTTTGTGGTCGATGCCGCGTCCGGCCCAGGCACCATCACCACCCGCTTGTGGTTTGCCGCCGAGGAGCAGAGCCTCGCGCGCGCCGTCTTTATCAACCGCGTCGACCGCGCCGACGCCGACTACGAGGTCGCCTTCGCCACCCTGCAGGAGCGCTTTGGCTCCAAGCTGGCTGCGGTCACCATCCCCATGGGCTCGGGCGACGACTTTGCCGGCGTCATCGACGTCGTGCACATGACGGCCCGCCACCTCGAGGACGGCAAGCCCGTCGTGACCGACGTGCCCGCCGAGTTCGCCGGCGCCGCCGAGGCCGCCCGCGCCCAACTCACCGAGCTTGTGGTTGAGGCCGACGACGAGATCATGATGAAGTACCTGGAAGGCGCCGAGGTCACCCAGGACGAGCTCGAGGGTCTTCTCGCCAAGGCAATCGCCGAGCGCGTGTTTGTCCCCGTCTTTGCAGGTAGCTGCGTGCGCGAGGAAGGCGTCATCTCGTTTATGGACGCCGTCGTGGCGTGGTTCCCCACTATGGCCGACTTTGGCCGCATCCCGCTGGTCAACGGCGAGCAGCTGGACATTTCGGCCGACGACGACCGCCCGGTGGTCTTTGCCTTCAAGTCGCTCAACGACCCGCAAAACGGCCGCCTTTCCTTCCTCAAGGTCCTGGCCGGCACCATCACGCCCGGCCTGGAGCTCACCAACGCGCGCACCCGCAAGGCCGAGCGCTTGGGTCACCTCTACATCATGTGCGGCAAGGAGACCAAGGACGTCGCGCAGGCGGCCGCCGGCGACATCGTGGTCGTGCCCAAGCTTGAGGCCCAGACCGGCGACACCCTAAGCGTCACCGGCAAGGTCGAGGCCGCGGCCTTCCGCTTCCCCAACTCGCTGTACCGCACCGCCATCGAGCCCGACACCCGCGGCTCGGAAGGCAAGCTCTACGCCTTCTTGGAGAAAGCCGCCGACGCCGACCCCACCCTCAAGGTCTCCCGTGACGAGGACACCGGCCAGACGGTCATCTCTGCCATCGGAGAAGCCCAGGTCAGCGTGTTGCTTGACCGCCTTGAGGACCGCGTTGGCATCACGGCGCACACCGTGGCGCTGCGCATCCCGTATCGCGAGACGATCCGCCGCGTGGCAAGCGCCCAGGGTCGTCACAAGAAGCAGACGGGCGGCGCCGGCCAGTACGGCGACTGCTGGCTGCGCATCGAGCCCAACCCCGGCGGCGGCTACGAGTTTGTCGACGAGGTCGTGGGCGGCCACATCCCGCGCGGCTTCATCCCCGCCATCGACAAGGGCGTCCAGGAGACCATGAAGGACGGCGTGCTTGCCGGCTTCCCCATGATCGACGTCAAGGTCGCGGTCTACGAGGGCTCTTACCACCCCGTCGACTCCAACGAGATGGCCTTCAAGACGGCCGCGCGCATCGGCTTCCAAAAGGCCGTTGAGCAGGCCGAGGCCGTGTTGCTCGAGCCCATGGCCCACCTCAAGATCACTGTGCCCGACAGCTACGCCGGCTCGGTGATGGGCGACGTCTCGGCCAGCCGCGGCCGCGTCGAGGGCATGGAGGCTGGCTCTGGCGTCACCGCCGGCCAGACCACCGTCGAGGCCACGATCCCGTATGCCGAGGTCACCGACTACGCCACCCGCCTCCGCTCGCTTTCCCGCGGCACCGGCGAGTTTGAGCTGGAACTTTCTGGCTACGAGCAGGTCCCGCACGATATCCAGCAAAAGCTGGCGGCCGATTACGCTGCCCGCCGTGCAGCTGGCGAGAAGTAAGCGGCGGCGGTGGCCGACGGTAACCAGCCGTAGCCGGCCGTAACCCGCAGTACAACGTTGTACCAACAAGAGCCCGGGACGAGAAGCCCTTCTCGCCCCGGGCTTCTTTGTGCCGCCGTACCCATCCCTGACGCGGTTGCAATGGCTAGGAAACAAGACGTGGGGTATAACCTGGTAGAATGTTTCTTTCAAGCTGCGGACCCCAACGTCTAGCCCGCGGCCGCATCTGACCATCGACCCAAGGAGGTCGCGCAAAAGCGCATGGACGTAGCCATTAGCATTATCGTCACGTTTGTTCTCACCCTGGTAAACGGCTTTTTCTCGGCATCAGAGATGGCGGTGACAACCGCAAAGAGGGCCCTTTTGGAGCCCGAGGCCGAGGAGGGAGACAAGCGAGCGAAGAACGCCCTTGACCTCTCGTCCGACTCCGACCAGTTCCTCGCAACCATCCAGGTGGCCATCACCCTCGTGGGCTTCGCGTCCTCGGCGTTTGCCGCCACCAGCCTTTCTGACCCGCTGGCCAGCTGGCTCGTGGGCCTAGGCGTGCCCGAGGGCATCGCGGGCACCGTCGCCGTCGTCGCCATCACGTTGATCGTCGCCTATGTCTCGACCGTCATCGGCGAGCTGGTTCCTAAGCGCCTGGCCTTGGCAAACGCCGAGTCCGTGGCCAAGTCTGTGGCCGGCCCCATCCGCGGCTTCATGAAGATCGCGACCCCGGTGGTTTGGCTCACCTCCAAATCTGCCGCGGGCCTTGCCACCGCGCTGGGCATCAAATCTGCCGACGACCGCCAGGATGTCTCGGAAGAGGAGCTCAAGTACATGGTCACCGATTCCGACGACCTGTCGGATGAGGAGAAGTCCATGATCCACGAGGTCATCGACCTGGGCGACACCATTGCCCGCGAGGTCATGATCCCGCGCGTGGACATGACGTCGATGGAAGACACCTCGACTTTGCTTGAGGTTTTGAACACCATGCGCAAGACGGGTTATTCTCGCATCCCCATCTACCACGAGTCGGTTGATCGCATCGTGGGTATCGCGCACATCAAAGACATAATCAAACCCATCTTGGACGAGGGTAAAGAGAAGGCCGCCGTGGCCTCCTATGTGCGCAACGCCGACTTTGTGCCCGACACCAAAGACATCATCCCGCTGCTCTCCGAGATGCAGACCAGCCACGATCAGATGGTCATCGTCGTTGACGAGTACGGCGGCACGGCCGGCGTCATCACCATCGAGGACATCGTCGAGGAGGTCGTGGGCGAGATCGAGGACGAGTTTGACCCCGACAACAAGTACCTGACTAAGCTCTCTGATAAGGAATGGCTGGTCGACGGCCGTTTTCCCATTGACGATGCCATCGATTTGGGTTGGCCTTTGGAGGACAACGAGGAGTATGAGACCATCGCCGGTTTTGTCTTTGAGCTTGCCGATAAGGTCCCGCATCCCGGTGATGTGGTGACCAAAGATGGGTACCAGTTTAGGGTGCAGTCGATGCGCGGCCGCCGTATCGCGATGATTCGCGTTGTGGCGCCCGAGGAGGCGGACGAGAATTCCGCCGCCGAGGATGCCGCTGGCGAGGAGAACAACGACGCTCCTCAGAAGGAGTAGAGAAGTTCTTGGCGTATTAACTACAATGGACTGATATTTGGTTCGTTGTTGGCAAAGAGTTAGAGGAGTCGCCACATGGCGCAGTTGTTTGATATCAAGAAGGTTGTCGTTGGTCCCCGCAAGCTGACCGCGACCGTGGTCGTTGCCGCAAGCGCGCCGCTGCGCACGGTCGAGGACCTCGAGGCAACCACGCGCATTTGGCAGCTCATGCCGCAGCTTCGCGACCACGTTTGCCTGGGCGACAGCTCCCAGAGCTTTGGCGACGTCATGGGCGACACCGAGATCGCGCACCTTCTTGAGCACGTGACCGTCGAGCTTCTCGCCCGCACCAACATCGCCGGCGACATCACCAGCGGCCAGACGGCCGAGGTGGGCGAGCGCACCTACGAGATTTCCCTTACCTGCACCGACGACGTGCTGGTCACCGGCGCACTTTCGAGCGCGGCCTGGATCATGCAGTGGGCCTTTGCCGGCGGCGGCGAGCCTTCGCCGGACGTGGACGCCATCGCGGGCGGCCTGGTTGACCTGGTGGCGAGCCTGCCCGAGGTCGAGGAGCCCGAGGTTGCCGAGCAGGACGAGCCCCAGGTAGACAGCGAGACGAGCGAGGACGTGGAGCCCGTCGAGGCTGCCGATGCCGCGCCCGAGCCGCAGCCCGAGGCTGACCCCGTCGAGGCACAAGCCGATGGCCTTCTCGCCGCCGACGAGGCCGCCGTCGCACCCGCCGAGGACGCCGCCGTACCCGAGGCCGCCCCTATCTTTGAGTTCAACCCGCAGCAGGTAGAGGAGGGTGTCGCGCAGCAGGAGGCCGCGCCCGCCGAGTCCGCCGAGGCCCCCGCGCCCGTAGGTGCCGTCGAGGCCGCGCCCGTCTACGTCCCGGCCTGCGACTACGCGCCCGACCCGGCCACCAACTTCGTGAACGAGCCGGCCCCCGAGCCCGCGCCCGCCGCCGCGCCGCAAACCAGCACGTTCGGTGACTGGGGCATGGAGAACATCCCGCGCCCCCGTCCCGTCCGATAAACAAGCAAGTAGCACGTCAACCGCAACTTTTGGAGGATCTTATGAGCAAGAAAACCCTTCCCTTCGTTCTGGGCAGCTTTGTTGGCGCCGCAGCCGGCGTCGTTGCTGGCGTGATGCTTGCGCCCCGTTCTGGTGCCGAGAGCCGCGCCATGGCCGCCGATGCCATGAACGACGCCTGGGATAGCGCCGTCGACACCTACGAGCACGGCGCCGAGGTCGTCAACGACAAGTTCAACGGCGTGCGCCCCACCGTCGACGCCAAGACCGACGAGCTTCGCGCCAAGGTCGACCTGGCCCGCGAGCGCATGGACCAGCTGCGCGACTCCCTCTCTGACGTGGTCGAGAACACCTCTGCCCAGGTCCAGGACGCCGTGAACGGCGTTGCCGACAAGGTCACCTCTGCCGTTGCCGCCGCCGACGAGGCCAGCACCACCCCCGCCGAGGCTGTCCACGTCGAGGTCGTCGAGGTTTCCGACGAGGCCGCCGACGAGGACGAGGCCCCCGAGGCCGACGAGCTCGCCGCCGACGACGCCGAGGCCTAAAGACCCGTGTTTAAGGTAAGCCAGCTCATAGGCGTCAAGATCTACGTAGAGAAGCAGGTGCGGCGCTCCAAGAACAAGGACAACGCCGTGCCTGCTCCCAAGCTGTCTAAAGTGGGCAAGGTCCATATGGCGGTCTTCTCGCCCGACGGCCGCGACCTTGTGGGCCTTCTCGTCCACCGCCCCGACGTGGTGGGCATGGTCAAGCGAGACGACGCCTTTGTGGCCTGGGACTCGTTTGCTCCGTACGAGAAGGGCCTCAAGGTCACCCGCGAGGGCGACGGCATGGACGATGCCGCCCGCAAGCGCCTGGGCGTTGACTGGGACGCGTGCATCATGTGGACCGGCATGGACGCCAAGACCGTGAGCGGCAAGAAGCTGGGCTACGTCAACGACGTGGAGTTTGACGAGAAGACCGGCAAGGTCTCGCGCTTCTACATTGGCGACGGCGGAGTCTCGCGCGCCATCGTGGGCTCGTTTGAGGTCACGCCTGCGCTGGTCAAGGGTTACTCCAACGGCTACATGATCTTGGCCGATGAGGCCGCTAACCTGGAGCTCGACGGCGGCATTGCCGCCAAGGCGGGCGAGGGCTACGCGGCCGCCAAGGTCAAGGGCGCTAAGCTCAACAAGAAGGCCACGGCAACCACCGTCGAGGCCATCGACAAGGGCTCGTTTGCGCTGGGCAAGGCCATTGGCAAGGCCAAGCGCGCCATCGAGGAGGCTACGGCGCCCGAGGAAGAGATTCCAAACCCGCCGCAGGTAGAGGCCGCAAACGTCACGGTTTCGGCCCCGGTAGCAACCTTGGCAGACGGCTCCGATGACGACGGCCCGCAGCAGACCTTCTCGGCTAAAGACCCGGCTAAGGCAACGGCCGACGTCCCGGCAAAGACGGCTGCCAAGAAGCCGGCGGCCGCGACGACCAAGGCAAAGACCGCGGCCACTAAGCCAAAGCCCAAGTCGTCCGGCGACGCAAGCGCCAAGGCCGCCAAGGCCGTGGGCAAGCAGATCGGCGCCATGGGCAAGATGTTCTCGTCGTTTAAGGAAGAGTTCGATAAGGCGAGTAAGTAACGTGCGCTTGAGCGACTTCACAAAACCCAACAGCAAGAACAAGCGCGATGGGGGACCAAACAAGGGCTCCCATCGCGCTCTTAGGATTGCGGGCCGCGTTGGCCTGGGCGTCCTTCTCGCCGCGCTTGTCGCGCTCAATGTGGCCCTTCTTGTGATGGGAGACACCATCGAGTCTTTTATTAGCAGCGAGACGATCGACATCACCGAGGACGAGAAAGAAGCCCTGTGGGATGCCGGCGAGGACCTGTGCCAGCAGATCGAGGCCGAGGGCCTGGTGCTGGCGCAAAACAACGACGACGTGCTGCCTCTGTCCAGCGACACCACCAAGGTCAACGTCTTTGGTTGGTCATCGACCGAGTGGGTGGTGAGCGGCTCGGGATCTGGCCAGATCAGCGGCCCCTACACCGATTTTTTGGACTCGCTCTACGTTAGCGGCTACGAGTACAACACCGAGCTCACCGACATGTACCGCAGCTTCTACGGTGAGCGCCCGTACTGCAAGAAGTCGGGCAACGTCTTGGGCAGCCAAGCCGCGGGTGCCCTCAACACGCATTCGTACGAGTTCAGCCGCCTGTACGAGCCCAGCATCTATGACCGCAACTACTACACCACCGATATCCTCGACAACGCCAAGGAGTTCTCGGACACGGCGATCGTCGTCATTTCTCGTATCACCGGTGAGAGCAACGACTGCCCGCAGGTCCAGTACAAGGTCACGCAGAGCAACGGCGCTGTCCAGACCGACACCACCCGCACCTACCTAGAGCTTTCCAGCGAGGAAGAGGCCCTACTGCGCTACGTGGGCGCCAACTACGACAAAGTCGTGGTGCTGGTCAACTCGACCAACACCATGGAGCTGGGCGAGATCGAGACCATCCCGGGCATCGACGCTTGCATGATCGTTGGCACCACCGGCGAGTACGGCGCGCAGGGCGTGGTCGATGCGCTGTGGGGCAAGGTCAACCCCTCGGGCCGCCTGACCGATACGTACGCCTATGACCTGCGCACGGCCGCGAGCTGGGCAAACTCCGGCGAGATGGGCGAGGGCGTCTACACCAACAGCGCCGGTTTGTACCCTGCAGACGGTACCAACAATCCCAACGTTGGAGTCACCGAGAAGTACAGCGCAGCTCGCTTCATCGACTACGTCGAGGGCATCTACGTTGGCTACCGCTGGTACGAGACGGCCGACGCCGAGGGCTATTGGGACAACGTGAGCAACGCGCACGGCACCGGTTACCAGGGCGTTGTTCAGTACCCGTTTGGATACGGGCTGTCCTACACCACCTTCTCGTGGGAGGTCGTGGACCAAAGCCTGGAGGAGAACGAGCGCGTGTACCGCGACTCGGTCTTCTCGCAGACGGTACGCGTGACCAATACCGGCAACGTGGCCGGCAAGGAAGTCGTGCAGATGTATTGCACCACGCCGTACACACCGGGTGGCATCGAGAAGGCCTCGACCGTGCTGGTGGCCTACGCCAAGACCGGGCTGCTGCAGCCCGGCGAGAGCGAGGACGTGGTCTTGAGCTTTACCCTGGATGACGTGGCTTCGTACGACTACTCGGACGCAAACGGCAACGGCTTTGTTGGTTACGAGCTGGAGCAGGGCACCTATACCGTCGAGCTCAAGCACGACGCGCACACCGTGGCCGATATCGACGGCGCGCAGACCAACCTGCGCGTGATGTACCACGACATCCTGTGCGACACCGACCTGACCACCGGCGCTGTGGTGCGCAACCGCTTTACCGGCGACCAGGCGGGAGACGGCGTGTCCATCGACGGCAGCGACTCGGGCGCGAACATCCAGTACATGACCCGCGCCGATTTTGCCGGGACCTTCCCGCGCAAGAGCGACGCCGACCGCGAGATGAGCGAGAGCGTCGCGGCCTTGAACCTGTACGGTAAGGACCAGGTTGACGAGGACGCGCGGCTGTACCAGGACCTTTACGAGGACGATGAGCTGGAAGTGCCCACCCGCACCAGGTCGCTTTCGTCCAAACTCAAGCTAAGCGAAGACGGCCAGATCACCGACTTTGGCCGCCAGCTTGGCCTGGACTACACCGATACCGCGTGGGACCAGGTCATCAACAGCCTGTCTCTAAGCGACATGGAGAACCTGGTGCTGCACGGCTACCTGGCCACGGCCTCTATCGACGGCATTGGCAAGCCGCGCACCAAGGAGGTCGACGGCCCGGCTCAGGTTGGCTCGTTCAACCAGCTGAGCTACGGCGTGGGTTACCCCAACCCCACCGTCTTGGCGCAGACTTTCAACGACGAGCTGGCCCTAAGGTACGGTACCCAGGTGGGCCAGGAGTGCGCAGCTATTGGCGTCGACGGCTGGTACGCGCCCTCGGTCAACATCCACCGCACGCCTCTGGGCGGCCGCAACTACGAGTACTTCTCCGAGGACAGCCTGCTTTCGGGCAACATGGGTGCCAACGTCGTGATGGGCTCCAACGTCGCGGGAACGTACTGCTACATGAAGCACCTGGCCTGCAACAACCAGGACAGCTACCGCGACTCTGTGTACACTTGGTTGACCGAGCAAACCCTGCGCGAGTTCTACCTGCGTCCATTTGCCATTGCAGTCAAAAAGGGCCAGGCCACCGGCATGATGACGGCCTACAACCGCCTGGGCGCTACGTGGGCCGGCGGCAATAAAGCGCTGCTTGTGGGCGTGTTGCGCGAGGAGTGGGGCTTTGAGGGCTCGGTCATCACCGACTACTGCGACCACCAGAAGTATATGAACGCAGACCAGCAGCTTCGTGCCGGCGGCAGCCTGTACATGGACGGCATCTTTAGAAACGGCAGCTTTGAGTACTCGTTTACCAAGTCCGAGCTAGAGAAGGCCATCGAGGTGGGCGGCGAGCAGCGAGGCGCCGCAGTGAGCTACATCACTAACCTGCGTCGTGCCTCTAAGGACGTGCTGTATACCTGGCTGCATGCCCGCGCGAGCAACATTGTTTACAACGAGGAGGCCCAGCAGGCTGGCTTCGAGCCCATTAACCGCCCGGTCAAGACCTCGGGCAGGAGCGTGTCGAGCATCGTTCACGCCGTGGACAGCGTCGCGGTCCTTATCCTGGTGGTTTGGGTGGTCTTCCGCGTGCGCCGCAAGCGTCACCGCGCCCGCGGCGAGGCCCCGCAGGGGTAAAAACGCCCCTGCCTGGGCCCTTTGCGTAACCTCGCGCGACTTTTCTTGGTTTAAATCCGGGAGCGGCAAGTAGCAAAGGCCCCTGCGGCCACGTTTGCCCAGTTGGCGCATGGGCGCCAAGGCTGTTCTACTCAAACGGTGCCGATTTAAACCAAGAAAAGTCGCGCCAACCTATCTAGCCCCTCGCCCCGGCATGAAAAATCGGCGCCAACCCGCGGGTTGGCGCCGATTTCCTTAACGTAAGAAGCGCAATATGAGCCGCAGCCCTTAGAAGCTGACCTTGGGGGCCTCGCGAACGGCCGCGTCATCGACGGTAAAGCCGGTGCGGGGCGCGCGGCCGCCGGCGATAAGGCTGCCGGGGAAGGTCTGGATGGCGTTGTTGTAGTCCATGACCACGTCGTTGTAGCTCATGCGAGCGTAAGAGATGCGGTCCTCGGTGTCCTTGAGCTGCTGCTGCAGGTCAAGGAAGTTGGTGTTGGCCTTAAGGTCGGGGTAGGCCTCGGCCACGGCAAACAGACCGCGCAGCGCAGAGGTCAGCTGGTTGGAGGCCTCCATCTTGGCCTCGGGGGTGGCGGCGCTGGCAACCGCGGTGCGGGCGGCGGTCACGGCCTCAAGGGTCTTGGACTCGTGGGCGGCGTAACCCTTGACGGTCTCGACCACGTTGGGGATAAGGTCGTTCCTGCGCTGGAGCTGGGCGTCGATGGTCTGCCACGCGGCGTCGCACTTGTTGTCGGCGCGAACAATGCCGTTGTTGATGCTCATCCACACAAAGAAGAGCGCGACCAGCAAAACGATGACTACGATGAGGGCGATAAGCATGACATGACCTTTCAACGGGGTTTACAGCCATGAACCAAAGCGCACATGGCGGAGGAGGAGGGATTCGAACCCTCGGTACGGGATTACCGCACGACGGTTTTCAAGACCGCTGCATTCAACCACTCTGCCACTCCTCCGGGTGTGCAAGCTATACTATCCTACCCCATAAGCCCAAAAAGTTATGCGAGGAGCCCGCCTTGGAGCAAGACGAAATCTATATGCGCCTGGCCCTTGACCAAGCCGATCTTGCCGCCCAAGAGGGAGAAGTACCCATCGGGGCCGTGGTGGTACACGACGGTAAGGTGATCGCCGCGGCCCACAACCGCCGCGAGACCGACCGCGACCCCTCTGCCCACGCGGAGTTCTCGGCCATGCTCCAAGCCGCCCGCAAGCTGGACCGCTGGCGCCTCTCGGGGTGCACGGTCTATGTGACCCTGGAGCCCTGCCTTATGTGCGCGGGCCTCATGGTCAACGCCCGCGTTGACCGCTGTGTTTACGGCGCGCCCGACCCAAAGGGCGGCGCCTTGGGCACCCTCTTTGACCTAAGCCACGACGAGCGCCTTAACCACGAGTTCCAAGTGACCCCCGGGGTTCTTCAAGAAGAGGCTGCCGCGCAGCTGCGTGCCTTTTTTCGCCATCGCCGAGAGGAGAACAAGCGGGCCAAGGCAGCGAAAACTGCAGAGAAAACCGCAGTTGTTGACACAAGGACCTCTTCTGACAACATAAATTAGTACAACAACTGTTGTGAAAATTTCCCAATAAGTGTTGCATAATATGACAGATATCCGTTCTTATCTGTTCTTTGTGTCATTGGAGGCACGGTGGCAAAAGGTGGGCGTGCGAGCGTTGCGGACATGCGGCGTGTCGAGCAGGCGATTCTGCTAAGGGTGCTTCGCGACCAACAAAGTTCTGGCCAACCCTCGGTTCTTTCTCGTCATGAGCTGTCCCTGGCAGTGGGCGTTAGCGAGTTTCGTATTCGCACGGCACTCAGCCGCCTAAAGGTAGGCGGCTACATCGAGATGGCGCCGCGTTTTGGTGAGAGGGGCGCGCAGCTCTCCAACGCCATGAACGTGACGGAGAAGGGCCGCAGACGCTTGGAAGACGAGCTCAAGGGCAATCGCTAAAGGTCTTCTCGGTAACCAATAAACAAAAAAGCCCGCGACCTGGGTAAGGGTCGCGGGCTTTGTTCTATGCGAGAAGCGCGGCGCGTCTTGCCGGGTGGCCTAGCTCAAGACCAGCGAGCCAACAAACACCAGCGCAGCCATGGCGATCGCAAAGCCAAAGGCGTACTTGGCGATCTTGCCCATGATCTCGCCGTCCTTGCCAGCCAGGCCGCAGGCGGCGCAGCCGATGGCGATGTTTTGCGGCGAGAGCATCTTGCCGGCCGAGGTGCCCAGGGAGTTGGCGGCAACAAGCCAGGTGGGGTTGGCTCCGATGGAGCTGGCGGCCTGGAGCTGCACGTTGCCAAAGAGGACCTCGCTGGAGGTGCCGGAGCCGGTGACAAAGGTACCCAGGGCGCCCAGCAGCGGGGCCACGATGGGGTAGGCGCCGCCCAGGGTACCCACGAAGAAGGCCGCGATGCTGGCGATCATGCCCGAGTAACCCATGATCTTTGCGCAGGCCAGGACGCCAAGCATGGTGACGATGGTCTTAGCCATCTGCTTGCAGGTGTCCGCCAGGACGCCCGCCATCTCGCCCACCGAGCAGCCCTGGATAAGGCCGCCCACGATGCCGCAGATAAAGATAAGCACGCCGGGGGTGTTGATCCAGGTGAAGGTCAGGGTCGCGGTGGGGTCGCCGGCGTAGATGTTGACGGTGGTGGCGATCGAGGACAGCGGCGTGTTGATAAACGGGAAGAGCTTGCTGGTAAGCAGCAGCACAACAAAGATCAGGATAAAGGGCGACCAGGCGCGGACCTGCTCGGCCACGGTCTCGTTGGCGCCGTCAGCGGACTGGGAGGCCAGGCAGTACTCCTGGGGGACCTCCTTGCCCTTCTGCGAAAGCGCGAAGGCAAAGGTGGCGACCAAAGAAACCACGGCGGCCACGACATCGGTCAGGGCCGGGCCAATAAAGGTGGCGGCAAGGACCTCGGGGATCGCAAAGGAAAGGCCGGCGACCAGGGTCACGGGCAGGGCGCCCTTCAAGGCCTTGGTGCCGCCGCCCACGAGCATGACCATAAGGATCGGGCAGGCCACGACAAACGGGAAGACCTGCAGGGCCTGGGTGCTGGCCAGCTGGATGGCGTCGATGCCGGTGATGGAGGCCAAGGTCGTGGTGGGGATGCCAATGGAGCCAAACATGGTGGGCACGCCGTTGGCGATCAAGCAGGCGAGAATGGCCGTGATGGGGTTGAGGCCCAGGGCAACCAGCATGGAAGCCGGGATGGCCACGGCGGTGCCAAAGCCGGCCATGCCCTCAAGGAAGCCGCCAAAGCACCAGCCAATGAGCAGCACCAGGACGCGCATGTCGCTGGAGACGCCGCACAGCATGTGCTTGATCGTCTCCATGGCGCCGGTGTGAACCGTGAGGTTATAGGTAAAGACGGCGGCGATGATGACGATGACGATGGGCCAGATTGCCATCGCAAAGCCCTCGAGAGCTGCGGTGACGATGTTGATCGCGGACATCTGCCAGCCGATAAGGGCCGCGACGACGGCGACGAGAAGGGCGCCAAGGCTGGCGATGTAGGCCTCCATGTGCAGGCCGCACAGGGCAACTACCAGCCAAATGATTGGCGTGAGGGCGAGCAGGAACATTCCGAACAGCTCTAACATGACATCTCCCGGTGTTGGTTGATCAAACGATCTTTGTTGTTTCAACTACCGTTCACCGATGATATCACGCCGTTTACCCGTGAGCTGTCTAAACGACCTGGTAAATGAAAAAGTCGAGGTAGTGGCTCTCGGGCACGCCCCACAAAATGGGGTGGTCGGGGGCCTGTTGGCGCTCTTCGACCTGCTTGAGCTGCACGTTTGCCTGGTGGGCTGCGTCGGCAATGGCCTGGGCGAGAAGATCGCGCGTCATGAAGTGGCTGCAGCTGCAGGTGGCCAGGTAGCCGCCGCGGGGCAGCAGGCGCATGGCCTGGTAGTTGATGTCGCGGTAGCCCTTGGTGGCGTGGCCCACGGTGTTGCGGCTCTTGGTGAAGGCCGGCGGGTCCAGGACGATAAGGTCGAAGGGACCGCCCTCCTCGCGCAGGCGGGCGCGGTCGCGGGCCAGCTCGGGCAGGTACTCAAGAACGTTTGCGCAGGTAAAGCCCATGGAGCCGTCAAGGCCGTTAAGGCGGGCATTGGCCGCGGCCAGGTCGATGGCGGTCTGGCTCACGTCCACGCAGCGCACGAACTCGGCGCCGCCTGCCGCGGCGTTGAGGCCAAAGGGCCCCACGTGGCAGAAGCAGTCCAGCACGCGGCGGCCGCCCGCGATCTGGCGCACGGCGCGACGGTTGTACTTTTGATCCAAGAAGAAGCCGGTCTTCTGGCTGTTCTCGATATCAAGGTCGAACTTGAGGCCATTCTCGGCAACCATAATGCGGGCAGAGTCCGGCACCTGCGCGCCCTCGCCGTCCCACCAGCCCTTGTACTGCTCAAGCCCCTCCTTGGCACGGCTGGGCGAGTCGTTGCGCTCGTAGATGGCGGTGACGTCTTGGCCGTCTGCCTGCAGGGTCTTGAGCAGCAGGGGATAGATGACGGGGCGCAAAAGCTCCATGCCCACGGTGCCCACCTGCGTGACCAGCACGTTTTCGTAGCGGTCGACGATCAGGCCGGGCAGGCCGTCTGCCTCAGAGAAGACCACGCGGCAGGCGTTGGTGTCGGGCTCGCAGCCGGGAAGGGCGCGGCCGCCCATGGTGACCTTGCGGTGGTCCCACGACCAGGCGATCTTGCGGGCCCAAAAGACATCGTTCACGCGGTCGTTGGCGTTTCTCGTCACGACGCGCACGCGGATCTTGGACTCCTGCGAGATAAGGCCCGCGCCCTGCCAGGTGCCGTTCTCCTCAAAGACGTCCACGACGCAGCCGTTGGTCACGGGAGTGCCGTCTGCGGCCGCCTCGACGCGCAGGACCTCGCCCTCAAAGACCCAGGGGTGGCCCGCCTTGAGGGCTCGCGCAGCCTTGCGCGTGACGATGACCTGCGGATAAGGGCGTGCCTGCTTCATGAGGGCGACTCCTTGGCGAGAAGAGCGGGCGGCTTGCGGCGCGTGTCTGGCCAGGCGGCCCGCGATGGCAACTAAGGACTGTCCAAGACTAACATCTTGTTGGTGCGCCGGGCCTAAAATGTGTGTCTGGACGTCGTAATCCACATTAGCCGCCGGGAGGCCCGCCCCATGCATCGCCTGTTTGTCATGACCGTCGACTCTTTGTTTACCGAGGAGCTGACCGACGCGCGCCACCTGCCGGGTTTCTGCGAGATCTTGCCCCGCGCGGCCGTCTTTGAGCACGTGGACTGCGTGTACCCCACTTTGACCTTTGTGTGCCACGCCAGCATTGGGACGGGTTGTTGGCCCAACCGTCACGGCGTGTATCACAACCAGGTGCTTGACCCCGAGCATACCGACGACGCGCCGTGGCACTGGGGCTACGACAGTATCAAAGTTCCAACCGTCTTCGACTATGCGAAGGCAGCTGGCCTCTCGACTGCGGCCGTGAGCTGGCCCGTGACGGTGGGCGCGCCCTCGATCGACATCAACGTGCCCGAGATGTGGGTCTCTAACGAAGAGGCCTGGAGCGGCCCCGATCTTCTCGCCAAGGCCTTGGACGACCTTTACGAGAAGAACTGCACGCCGTTTGGGCACGAGCTCTACCTGCGGCATCGCGACGTCATTCGCTATACCGACGACCCGCGGCCCGACGAGTTCGACATCCGCTGCGTCGAGGACATCATTCGCGAGGTCAAGCCGCAGGTGCTCTTCACGCACCAGGCATCGCTGGACCACGCGCGGCACTTCCACGGCACGCAATCGCCCCAGGCGCGCGAGGCACTGCTTCGCCACGGCGAGTGGGTACAACGTTGTATCGCCGCGATGAAAGACGCCGGGACCTACGACGACACCATCTTTGTGATCTTGGGCGACCACGGCCACGTGCCCATCGAGGCGCGCCTGGCTCCCAACGTTTTGCTGCGCCAGGCGGGCTTGATCGACGTCGCCGAGAATGGCCGCGTGGCGGGTTGGCGCGCCTACGTGCTTGCCGGCGGCGCCTCTGGCCAGCTGTTTGTTGCCGAGAAGGACGACCTGGCCGCGGCGTTGGACGCGTTGGCGCCCCTGGTTGACGACGGCTTGATATCCGATGTCTTTACTCGCGCGGAAGTCGAGGAACGCTTTCACGAGGGCGGCGACTTTGGGGTCATGATCGAGGCCGCGCCCGGCTACGGAATCGTGAGCAGCGTGGACGGCAAGGTGGTCACGCCGTCGAGTGATCCGGATTACTACTATGCCGTCTCTACCCACGGCCATCTGCCGTTTCGCGGGCCCAAGCCGCCGTTTATCATCGCGGGGCCGGGCGTTGAGCCCGGTCGCTTTGCCGGGGCGCGCCTGGTCGACGAGGCGCCCACGCTCATGCGCCTGGCGGGTATCCCGTTTGACACTGTGGCCTTGGACGGTGAGGACCTTCTCGCCGCCGGATCGCGCGCCGTGCGGCTGCCGGACTAGCTCACCGTCCAGGCGCCCGGCTCCCTCTTCCCTTCCGGGCGGCTGTGTGTATGGGTGAGAAACCCCCGAGTGCCTGCGAAGGCGCTCGGGGGTTTGCTTGTTGGAGCGTTGCGGGGCGTGGCGCCGTGGATGCGGCGCGCGCGTCTTAGTAGTGGCGCCCGTAGCGCCCAGCCGACATGCCGCGGCCGCGACCGCGCGAGCCGGCAAACATCGTGCGCGTGGGCTTCTTGGTGCTGCGGCCCTCCTGCGGGATGATGCGGCCGGCGTCGTACTTGAAGCCCTCAAGATCCCAGGTAGGGATGAGCTTCTTGGTAAAGTACTCGATCTCGCGCAGGGGAGAGATCTCGTCGGGCGCCACAAAGGTGAAGGCCTGGCCTGCCGCGCCCGCGCGACCCGTGCGGCCAATGCGGTGCACGTAGTCCTCGGGGTCCATGGGAACGTCGAAGTTGATGACGGCGTCGATGCCGCTCACATCGATGCCGCGGCTCATGACGTCGGTGGCCACCAGGACCTGGATCTTGCCCTCGCGGAACTTCTCAAGCGCGCGCTCGCGGGCCTTTTGCGGGCGGTCGGCGTGCATGACGTCAACCTTGACCTGCACGTTCTTGAGCATGGTGCACAGGGTATCGACGCGCTGCTTGGTGCGGCAAAAGACCAGGACGCGGTTGAGGCCGGCGGTCTCGGCCTCGAGGGCATTGTCGGCCGCGGCTTCGGTGCCGTCACCCGCAGCCTCGTCGCTCGTCTCGTCGCCCTTGAATCCGGCGAGAAGCGCACGCAACAGCTCGGGCTTCTGCGCCTGCGTAACCGGGCACAGGTGCTCCTCGACCGTCTCGGCCGTCTGGCCCGAGCGGGAAATCTCGACCACAACGGGGTCGTGCAGCAGCGCGTCCACCGTGCTCTTGATCGACGGCGGAAGCGTCGCCGAGAAGAGCAACGTCTGGTGCTCTTTGGGCAGCTGGTGCATGATGCGGCGCACGCTGGGCCAAAAGCCCATGTCAAGCATGCGGTCGGCCTCGTCCAGGACCAGGATCTTCACGTTGTCCAGGCTCACGTGGCCGTGCTCGATGAGGTCAAGCAGGCGGCCCGGCGTGGCAACCAGCAGGTCGCAGCCGCGCTCGAGCTGCTTGATCTGCTTGTCAAAGCGCGCGCCGCCCATGACGATCACGGCCCGCTGGCCGGTCTTCTCGCATACAACCTTGACCACCTTGTCGATCTGCGCCGCCAGCTCGCGGGTGGGCGTGACGATCAAGGCGTGCGGGCCCGTGCCCTGGGCCCCGGCAATGCGCTGCAGGCAGGGCAGGGCAAACGCGGCCGTCTTGCCGGTGCCGGTTTGTGCGCAGGCAACGACGTCTTTGCCCTCAAGCACGTGGGGGATGGCGCCCGCCTGCACGGGGGTAGCCTCGGTAAAACCAAGAGAATTGATACCTTCAAGGATTTGCTCGTTTAGCCCGAGCTCGGCAAATGTAGTAGTCATAGCTGCAAGTATCCAACATATGGGCCCTTCATGCACGCGAGAAGTGCGCACGTTCGCCCGTTTTGTGGCTGCGCGGTGAAGCGCCGCCGCTATACTGAGAAGGCTAAACGACTTGCCGACGGTAGACCGCTCGGCACAAAGGGCAGGGCGCGGTCCCATTAGCTGCGCTTTATTGCCCCAAGAAAGGTTCTTCGTTCCATGCCTATCAATATCCCCGACGGCCTGCCCGCAAAAGACATCCTTCACCAGGAGCGCATCTTTGCCCTAGAAGAGGAAGTGGCCAACAACCAGCAGATTCGCCCCCTGCGCGTGGCGATTCTTAACCTCATGCCCACCAAGGTAGAGACCGAGACCCAGATCTTGCGCCTCATCTCTAAGTCGCCTTTGCAGGTGAGCCTGGACTTCATGCGCGTGAACAGCCACGAGGCCACGCACGTCTCGGCGGACCACCTGGTCAAGTTCTACGACACCTTTGACGCCTTGAAGGACAACTACTACGACGGCTTCATCGTCACGGGCGCCCCCATCGAGCACCTGGAGTTCGAGGACGTGGACTACTGGGACGAGTTCTGCCAAATCGTGGACTGGTCGCAGACCCACGTGCTGTCCACCATGTATTTGTGCTGGGGCGCGTTGGGCGCCTTGTGGCACCTGTACCAGATTCCCAAGAAGGCCCTGGGCGCCAAGCTGTTTGGCGTCTTTCCACAGAAGCTCTGCGACGAGTACAACTTCTTGACCAACGGCTTCGACGAGGTCCACTACATGCCGCACTCGCGCCACGCCGCGATCGACACCTCCGCCTTGGCCGAGCATCCCGAGCTGCAGGTTCTTTCCGAGGGCTTTGACTCGGGCCCTGCCCTTCTCGCCACCCGCGACTTCCACGAGGTCTACGTCACCGGCCACTTTGAGTACGGCCGCGACACGCTGGCCAGCGAGTTTTGGCGCGACTTCAACAAGGGCCTGCCCATCCGCGTGCCCGTCAACTACTTCCCCGACGACGACCCCGAGAAGCAGCCGATCTTTACCTGGCGCGCCCATGCCAACCTGCTGTACCGCAACTGGTTGAACTGGGTCTACCAGATGACCCCGTACGAGCTGGACCGTATTCCCGAGGTCATCGAGCAGCTCCACAGCGGCGGCGACATCATGACGGACAAGTTCTAAGGGCCTGGCGTGTCTGGCGAGCGCATCACATCCGAGCTGCTAGAGCAGCTGCTGGCCTCGGCCACGCCCGAGGCCTACCTCATGGCCGAGAACACCACGGTGGACCGCACCCTGCCCGACTACCTGTTTAGCCTGTTGGACGAGAAGGGCCTAAAGCGCGCCGACGTCATTCGCGCGAGCGGCATCAACGCCACGGTGGTCTACGATATCTTCCAGGGCAAGAGTCGTCCGGGGCGCGACCACGCCGTCATGCTGGCGTTTGGGATGGGCTGCGACCTGCGCGAGGCCCAGCGGCTGCTGCGCCTTGCGGGCGCGGCCGAGCTGTGGTGCAAGGTGCCGCGCGACGCGATTCTAATTTGGTGCTTTGAGCACGGCTTTTCTCGCGAGCAGGCAGACGACGAGCTGTATAGGCTTGGCGAGAAGACCTTGTTGGGCACGGGGCCGCTGAGCTAGGGCGGCGGGGCCGCTGGCTGGGGCGCGCGGGCGCTTTTCTCGCCGCTTACCGATTCAGTTGCCAACTGAGGAAGCCATTTTGGCACGCGGCTAAACTGGGGTTTTGGCGTTACGTGCTCCTGTGGGTGGGGGTATCCCAGATCGCGCCGAGGAGGACGAGTACTTTTTGAACGACGAGCAGGTCATGCATGCCATAAGCCTGGACGACGCGTATCGCGTGGAGCGTGTGCTCGCGCAGGGCGCCGGCGGGCTGACCGAGCTTGTCACCATCGGCGGCGCGGGCCCGTTTGTGCGCAAGAAGATCCCGGTTAAGCTGGCAAACCGCAGCGTTTGGTCGTCGATCGGCGAGCTTGACTGTGCGCGCTTGCCCAAGGTCGAGGCCACGTATTTGCTGCCCGATGTGTTTGTGGTGGTCTACGACTACGTGCCGGGTCAGACCTTGGAAGAGCTGGTGGCGGGCCGAAGGCGCCTTGACGCCGCTACGGCGGCCGGGTTGGCCCTCGACATCTGCGAGGCTGCGGCGGCGCTGCATTCCTGTGGGGTCATCCACCGCGACCTGAGCCCGCGCAACGTCATTGTTGCCGCAGACGGCGCGCACCTCATTGACCTGGGGATTGCTCGCATGAGGGTGGAGGGCGCCACGCGTGACACCACCTTTTTGGGCACGCGCGGCTTTGCCTCGCCCGAGCAGTACGGCTTTGCGCAGACCGACGCTCGCAGCGACGTGTACGCGATTGGCCGCTTGCTGGGCTTCATGCTTACCGGCGTGGAGCCGGACGGCGAGAATTACGAGGATCTTCTGAGCAATGCCGACCAGGTAGACGCGCAGCTGGCCGTGTGCGTGCGTCGCGCGTGCGCGTTTGAGCCGAGTGCGAGGTACCAGAGCGCCGAGGCCATGGCGGCTGCGCTGCGCGGGCCCGGCGGGCCGACTTCGGCAGCGGGCCGCGTTGAGGCAGCGGCGGTTGCGGCGCCAGTGGTGGACGATACGGCTGGCGAGAAGAAACCGGCGGTCAAGGTGCTGGTTGCGGCTGTGGTCGCGCTTCTCTCCGTTGTTGTGGTCGTTGCGATTTTGATGGGCAACGGGGCGTTTGGGGGTTCCGGCGCGGCGGGCGGCGGAGCGAGCACGGGTGCGACCGCGGCCACCGAGACCACGGCTGCCACGACGTCCACGACGACGACCTCCACCCAAGGCAAGTCATCGGGCGCCGCCTCGTCGACTTCCGTTAAATCCGCAGACGAACTGCCGCTCCAGATTGCCGAAAGCGGTTGGTCGGCCGACTCCCAGGGCTACGTCCACTATGCCTTTTGCCTTCTCAACACAAGCCAAGACACCGCCGTTGAGCTGCCCGGCGTTCAAATCGTGGGCTACACGGCGGCGGGCGACGTTTTGTTTACGGACGAGCGGGGCCCCAATGTGTGCCCGGCCAACCAAACGACCTACGTCGTGGGCCTTGCCGGAGGCGGCGAGGCGCCCGCGCGCGTCGAGTTCACCCTAAAGGCCAACGCCGCCACAAAAACGCGCCAGACGACCGAGACCGTGACCTTCTCGGCCTCTGAGGTAACGGTGCGCAAGGGCGATTACGGCCAGGTGGACTTTACCGGAACGTTTGATATCGAGGGCACGCAAGAAGACCTGGATAAGCTGTTTAAGTATGCAAGCTCGACCTACATTGTGGTTATCTTGCGCGACGAGGCCGGCAACATCGTTTACGGCGAGAACACCGTGCAGTACAGCCTAGCCATTGGCAACGACCAGCCTTACAGCATCCACGCCTCCAACGTCCCCGTCTTCGCCACCGCCGAGGCCCACGTCACCGCTGACTAGCGCTGCGGCCCGTGGATCACGGGCTGCCCGCAAACTCCCCGAACTTGAAATAAATGCGTGATGCTACACTAATTTCAAGAAATAAGTGTCGTTTGCTACATTAATTTCAAGTTTGGGGTTCCAATGGCCGGATTTAAGAGAGATATCACCCAGAAGCTCGTGGCTTGGAAGGCGTCGCCGTCTCGAAAGCCGCTCGTTCTTCTCGGCGCCCGCCAAGTGGGAAAGACTTATGCCCTCAAAGCCTTTGCGGCGACGGAGTTTGAATCCCTGGCTTACGTGGACTTTAGCCGCGATATGGATGCGGCGGCGCTCTTTGACGGCGCGATTTCTCCCGCTCAAGTTGTCCAGAATTTAAGCGTCTACCTGCGGATGGACATTGATGCGGAGAAGACCCTCATTGTATTTGACGAGGTTCAGCTGTGTGAGCGCGCGTTGACCTCGCTCAAGTACTTTTGTGACGAGGGGCGCGAATACCATGTGGCGGCCGCGGGCAGTTTGCTTGGCGTGCAGATTCACCGAGAGAACTTCTCGTTTCCGGTGGGTAAGGTCGATATTCTCAATATGCACCCCATGAGCTTCAAGGAATACTTGCTTGCGCGCGGAGAAGAACGCCTGGTCGACGCCATTTGCCAGGCGTACGTGCAGCCAAACGCCGCTTTTGCGTTGCACGACCGGGCCGTAGAGCTTGTGCGCGAGTACGAGCTTATCGGCGGCATGCCCGAGGTGGTTGCAGAATTTATATCGGCGGGAGCGGCTGGCAACGCCGCAATCGACCTAGCGCAAAAGAAGCAGACAGAGATTTGTGTGGCTTATGCTGCGGACATGGTCAAGTATGCCGACGAGGCGGACGCCCCGCGCATCCTGGCGGCATGGAATAGTCTTCCAAGGCAGCTGGCCAAGGAGAACCACAAGTTCCAGTACAAGGAGATTCGTTCTGGCGCGCGGGCTTCTCAGTACCAAACCGCGTTGGAATGGCTGTGCTCCGCGGGTATTGCCGAGCGCTGCCTGCGGGTTACGGATGCGCAGGCTCCTCTCGCCACCTTTGCCGAGGACGCGAACTTCAAGCTTTATGGTGCCGACACAGGCCTGCTTTCCTGTCGTTTCGAGGCGCGACCAGAAGACCTTCTCCCCGCAGACAACAAGGCCTCGCGGTTTAGGGGCGGTGTCGCCGAGAATTATGTGTTCCAGCAGCTGAGGGCCAGCGATGCCTCTGTGTACTACTGGGGGACGACAAGCCGCTACGAGGTTGAGTTCGTGGCTCGCAAGAAGTCGGGCGAGGTGTGCCCCATCGAGGTCAAATCGGGCAAAAACGTTAGGTCAAAGAGCCTGCGGGAGTTCTTGAAAGGCTACAGCATCGAGAAAGCATATCGCCTAAGCAGCCGAAACTTTGGCGAGGAAGGCGACATCGTGAGCATCCCGCTGTACGCCGCCTGGCTGCTGGGCGAAGAGCTGCGGTAGGGCCGCTATAGGCCGAGGATCTGCTTTTTCTTGGCGTCGAACTCCTCTTGGTTGAGGATACCCATATCGACGAGTTCCTTGAGCTTCTTGAGGGTTTCGAGCTGTTCGTCGAGGGATGGTGCTGGCACGGATGGGCTCGGCTCCGGTGTGGCTGCGGTCGCAGCCGTTTGAACGGCAGGCTGAGGCGCAATACCCGTCTGTAGCTGCGACGCGTTCTGTGGGTTGAGTCCGCCGGCGAACCCAAGGCCAAAGAGCATGCTTCCGCCCTCGCCCAGGCCACGGTCGCGGACGCCCTCTGCGATCATCTGCTGGGCGGCCATGTTGCCCGCCTGGGCAGAAATGCCCTCGTAAGCCGCGACGTCCATCTTCTTCTCGGAATAGCGGCGCACCAGCTCGCGCGACTCATCGGAGAACTCGATATTCTCGATGGCCAGCCCGCAAAGACGGATGCCAAAGCGCTCTTCCCAGGTTCCTGCGTTAGCTTCTTCGCCCCTGATCTTCTCGGCTATGGTGTCGGCTTGCGAGGGTAGTTGCGAGATGCGGTACTCGGAAGACAACGAGTTTGCTGCGACGATAAACGAATGGAGAAACTCGGCAACCAGTTGTTTTCTTGTTTCGAGTTGGTCGAAAGAGTAGCTGCGTACATTGGCTGGTACGAAGTTGCGGATGAACTTGACTGCGTCGACGACCTTGATGCTAAAGAGGCCGTATGAGTAAATCTCGAGGTCGGTACCGTAAAAGAGATCGTTGTACGTTAATGGGCCACGCGTGCCGAACTTAATGCCGCGCAGTTCGCGCAGGTTAACGAATGAGACGCGTTTGTCGTCAGGCGTCATGCCAGAGAACCCGATGCGCTGCGCGGTTTGGCTAAAGACGGTTTTCAAGATGCCGTTTTCCTCGCGGCTTTGACGGTCAAAGACGCTGAGCTGGCCGTTTCGATATTCGTAGCCGCCGGGCGTAGTGATAATTTCCTCAATGCCCGATTGGCTAAAGATAAAGGCGGCGGTATTCTCCGGTACATAAATTATCGAACCGTTGGATAGAACATTGTCAAGTCCGTGGTTGTAGCCATAGCCATCCTGGGTGACCTTGCGTACACCCGGCGCAACGACGGTGCGCTCGTCGAACGGCGCCGCTGTGACGATGTCTTTCCATTGGTCGGCCAGCGTGCCCGCGAAGGAGTCGAACGCCGCGTCGATAATTCCCATCTTCGTCTCCTAATGGCTTAAAGAGTTTGCTTGGTTCCGCAATAGTCGCAGGTCACGGTGCTGCCGGGCGCCCCCGTCAAAGGAGAATGGCAGCCCACGCATTTGGTTGAGGCCTTGGGCTTGACCTTGACTTTTGCTGGTTTCGCGGCTTTCGTCACCGACTTCGAGACAGCCGCGGCCTCCCCAGCCAATGCGCCAATGAGGCCACTGAATCCGTCAATCGCGTCGCCGACCTCGCTAGGAAGGGGCGTCTCGTCTGTGTCGATGCTGTCCAGGTCGCCTACGATGGCGCACTTGATTGCGTTGGACCAGCGCCTGGCCTCGCGTTTCTCGTTATTGGGAAAGCGCAGGGTCACGGCCTCTTCTTCAAAGACGACCTGTAGGACGTACGTGTCCTTCTTCTTGCCGAGAAAAGCCTGCGGCACGCCGTCGCTGCAAACAATCGAGTCGAGGGGGCAGCGCTTGAGATAGCGCTGGGAGGAGAAAAGCCCCGTCGAGACCTCGTTGACGAGGATGAGATTTTTGTTGGTGAGCGCCACCTCATTGAGCGTTTCGCGCTCCTTGCCGCAGATGAGCTGCACTCCCTCGCTGTGCATGATGAGAACCTCGCCACGGCTGAGGTTGTACTCGTTGTCCATGGTCCCTCCCGGGGAAACGAATAACCGCTGGTAACCATGGTAGAAAGTGGTCGTTATATTTCATCAGTTGGCAGCTGAATTCGTGGCTAAATTCAGCTGCCAACTGATGAAACGAGTCCAGAGACTTCTCAGAATGAGCCTACTTTCAGTTTGTTTTAAAAGGGAGAAAGGATCCTCATGAATTGGGAAGTTGCGGGCGAGAATGCCTCGGACGGCAACAACGGCTCTTCTTCGCCGATGCCGCCTAAGCGCAAGGGTGGCAAGATGAAGAAGTGGGTCATTGCCCTTTTGGTTATCGCAATCTTGGTTGTTGTCGGTGAGGTAAGCAGCTGTATCAAAGATCAGCCTAAGAGCCTAACCTGGCCCACGACCGGCCTTGCTACCATGTTGCCTGAGCCGCCCACTAAGAAGGGCGAGGTTAACTCTAATTCTGATTCCTGGTTCGATGCGGATATCGAAGAGTGCTCCGAAGAGCAGTACGCTGCGTATGTCGAGAGCTGCAAAAACAAAGGCTTTACGGTCGAACCGGAGAACCAGACCACCTCATATGAGGCGTACTCAAACGATGGCTATAAGCTTCGCATTTCATACTATTCGTCAATGAAGGAGCTCTCTGTGAGTTTAGACGCCCCGACGCAGATGGGCACCCTTACCTGGCCGACGAGCGGTGCCGGCGCGAATGCTCCGGCTCCCGTTTCGACCAAGGGTAAGGTTTCTAGTGATACCTCTACTGCCTACGCCGCCTACGTAGGCGACACGGATACCGCTGCGTACAGCGCGTACGTTGACGCTTGTATTGCCGCTGGGTACACCGTTGACTACAAGAGGGGCGACACCTCCTTCACTGGAGACCGCGCCGATGGGGCCCACATCAGCGTTTCCTATGAGGGCTTCAACAAGATGAAGGTGTCCGTCGATATCAGCAAAATGAACGCTGCGGCCGAGACCGCCGCGCCCGCTACCGAAGAGACTGCTCCTGCCGAGACCGCAGCGGCCGCCGAGGAGGCAGCGCCCGCCGAGGAGGCTGCGCCCGCCGCGACCGGCGACAACGCCGACTTCCGTCAGTTCGTTGACGAGTACGAGGCTTTCATGAACAGCTACTGCGACTTCATAGAGAAGTACAACAGCTCTTCGGATACCACGTCAATGATGCTTGATTACACCAAGATGATGGCGCAGTACACCGAGTGGGCTCAGAAGTGGGCAGACTACGACACGAGTGACCTGTCTGTCGATGATCTTGCCTACTACAATGCCGTCAACATGAGGGTTTTGGACCGTCTCTCTAAGATCCAGTAGCAAGCTCTAAAAGCTCAAGATTATTGCGGGCAGGCCTCGAGCCTGCCCGCTTTTTGTTGGTCCATCTATTAAAAAAGCACGAAAATGGCCCACGACTGCCTGGATAATGTCGCTATGACTGAGGTCGTGGGCCATACGGCGGAATTAAGACCTGTTATCGAGTCTTCTCTAGAAGGAACTCTCGAAATGCTGGGATGTCGAACGCGACAACTCCGCGGCCCCTCTCGCCAATTGCGCCCTGGTCAAGTAGGCGTCGTTTGTATTGGCTAACGTAAGCCGCTCGATACCCCCATGCGTTTTGCTAGGTCAGAAACTCGGCTCTGTTTTTGCAGTTTTTGGCTTCCTTTGCAACTTTTGGCTTCTTTTGGAAGTTTTGGCAAATGCCTTTTACCTGCGGTTTTGTTGGCGCGAGAGCACGGCTACTCGTCGAAGTTCGCTTCTGGTCCCCATTTTCGTAAAAACTAGTTCTCGAGACCGTTGCCGGGCTCCCTGTGAACCTTGTAAACCGTGACTTCGCAGGAGTAGACGCGCCAACAAAAGCCCATGTCATCGTCAGGCGCGCAGTCTTCACCGTTGCAAGTTGCCGAGCGCACTGCGCACTCAATCCATTCGCCCTGCTCAAGCGTCTTAATCGCATTGATAAAAAGCTGCTGGTCGTAGTCGTGATATGGGGTGAAGGGAAGAGACTTACCCTCGTGGTAAAAGCCAAAGCCCAGGTCTTCGATCTCGCCCCAGTTCTGGCCGCCGGGGAGCTCGACCGGTATGCGGCCAAGGGTCAGCACGTTGCCTTTGACCAGGTTTGCGCTGGCTTCGTCTTCGACTTTGCGCTCCTCGACGTCAAAGGCGTCCCAAGTCGACTGCATCCACAGCTCTGCAATTCCCAGACAAGAGACTCCGTCGGGCAGGGGCTCGAAATCATTGGGAGCGACCATCTTAAAGAAGGCCTTCTCGCCGCGCATGGCAATGGCCTCGTCGACGTTGGCCGCCCCGGCGTACTCTTCTGATTGATAGTCTAGCACGGTAAAGTGCTCGCCCACGTAGGGCGTGGGGACGGGAAGGCCGTGCTCGTCTGCTTGGCCAGCGGTTGAGCCTTCCAAAGAAGCGTCTGCGTTGGGGACAAGGTCTTTGACCAGGGGCTGGTGAGCCTGCGCCTCTTCCTGGGAGGCAAGGTTCGCGGCGCCGGGGTAGTCCTCAAGAAGCTCGAGGTAGACGCTCAAAAAGTCCTCATCGTAGAATTCGTCGTCCATGTTGTGTTCTCCTTTCTTATAGGTCGTCCGCTAGGCGGTTGCTGCTGCAGCTTCGGAGAGGCGAAGGCTGGCGAGAAGAGCCTCCAGCTGTCCACCGCAGCGACTGGCCACGGTGCTTGCGCAGTCGGCGGCCTTGCCGCGGCGAATCCCCGCGTCCAGCACCTGGCGCTGAGCCCCGCAGTCGCCTGCGGCCATCGCGCGAAAGAGCTCGGCCGTGATCAGCGCGTCGTCAAGGGCGCGGTGCGCGTGCAGGCTGTCGCTTGGAATCCCGCACCAATCGGCCGCCTCGACCAGGTTGACCTGCCTCCCGCGAATGCCAATAAGCCGCGGATAGAGGCGCTGAATGTCCATCCAGCGCCTTGGCAGCGCCCTCATGTCGATACCCTTGGCGGCGCACTCGGCGCGAATCTGCCACAGGTCGCTGTCGCTCCAGGTCACAATGCGCGTGCGCCCCGCGCCAATCCACGCAGCAAACTCATCAAGCACGACCTCGAGCGGCCTTGCCTGCACAAGGTCGGCCGCCCCAATTCCCGTAAGGCCGCCCACCGTGCGCGACACGCGATTGGTCTCATACGGCTTGACCATGCGAGAAAAACGCCCGGTCTCGACCCCGCCCGCGTCCAGCTTGACCGCCCCAAACTCAATGATCTCGTGCGCCAGCCCCAACGTGCGCAGCCTTGCAGGAACAGAAGTAAACTCCAGGTCAATCACGACGTTTTGCTCATACGATGCGCTCATCAACAGCTCCTTAGGCCGACGGATATCTACGCGCGCGATAAAAGTAACCAGCCCACCGGACATAAATTGCGCACGGGACTACAATTTCCTCGTGGGCCTGTGACAAAAGGGGAGAACAATGGCTAACAACATCACGCGCCGGGCGTTCATCGCGTCTGCCGCGCTCGCGGCGGCGGGCCTTTCTGCCTGCGCCCAGGACAACGCAAACCAAAACAACGCAACGTCAACGGCCGATTCTACCGCCGATTCCAAAGAAGCCGAGAAGACCGAGGCCACAGCCGTGACCACCCCGCGCCCCTCGACCAACGGCCGCCTGCACGCCAATGGAACCCATCTTGTGGACGAGAAGGGCAACAACGTGCAGCTCAAGGGCTTCTCGACGCACGGTTTGGCCTGGTATGGACAGTTCGTCGACGAGGCGGGCTTCGCGCAGCTCTCTGGCTGGGGCGCAAACCTGGCGCGCCTGCCGCTCTACACGCACGAGTCGGGCGGCTGGTGCACCGACGGCGACCATGACAAGCTGCGCGCCCTTCTCGACGACGGCATCAAATTCGCAACCTCTGCCGACATGTACGTCATCATCGACTGGCACGTCCTGCAGGAGTGCAGCCCGCTTACCTACCTGGACCAGGCCAAGGAGTTTTGGGACGACATCTCGCGCAGCTACGCGAGCGCAAACAACGTGATCTACGAGATCTGCAACGAGCCAAACGGCGACGCTACCTGGGACGATGTGCGCGCCTACGCGCAGGAGGTCATCCCCGTCATCCGCGCCAACGACCCGTCGGCCCCCATCGTCGTGGGCACCCCCACTTGGTCGCAGGACATCCTTGATGCGGCGGCCGCGCCCCTCGACTTCGACAACGTTTTCTACACCCTGCACTTCTACGCGGGCACCCACAAGGATTACCTGCGCCAACGCCTGCGCGCGGCCGTCGACGGCGGCCTTCCCGTCTTTGTAAGCGAGTACGGCATCTGCGACGTGAGCGGTGACGGCGGCGTTGACCAGGACTCGGCCAACCAATGGATCGCCCTTCTCGACGAGCTGGGCATAAGCTGCGCCTGCTGGAACCTCTCGAACAAAGACGAAAGCGCCTCGATGCTGGTTGCTTCCTGCCAAAAGACCTCGGGCTTCGAGGACAGCGACCTGTCCGAGTGCGGCCGCTGGTTCAAATCGATGCTTGCCGGCGAGACGACTGCCTCGACGTCCCAATCTACCAGCGATGAATCCGGCGAGAAGAACGCCCCGGGCATTGCCTCCGTCGCATCCAGCGACGGCACGACCTGCAAGGTGACCCTCCGCCAAAACTGGGAGGCCGACGGCAAGACCGTCAA
>CAVKOL010000002.1:0-48367 GCA_963658035.1 Bacteroidaceae bacterium | reverse complement strand
GCAGCTACGGGGGACAACGGAGCCTTGATCGACGTCAGCCACGCCGCGCAAGGCTATGTCTCGGCGGCGGCCACCAGCTCCAGTCGCCTCAAGATCCAGGTGAGCCTGGGCGAGGCAAGCTACAACCTGGATATGCCCGCCGACGGCACGCCGGCCGCGGTCCCCCTCACCCTGGGCAGCGGCTCCTACCTGGTGCGCGTCATGCAAAACACCACCGGCTCAAGCTACGTCGAGCTCGCCCGCGCCACAGCAGACGCCCAGCTAGAAAGCGAGTTTGCCCCCTACCTGCGCCCCAACATCATCTGCAACTACGCCGAGGGCAGCTCCTGCGTGACCAAGGCCCGCGAGCTTGTTGCCAATGCCCAGACCCAAGGCGACGCCCTCGCCGCGATCTGCAACTGGATCTGCGACAACATTACTTATGATGACGAGAAGGCCGCCCAGCTCAAGGACTCGTCGGGCTACGTCCCCGACCCCGATCAAACCCTGGCCGACGGCTCGGGCATCTGCTTTGACTACGCCAGCCTGGGTGCCGCGATGCTGCGCAGCCAGGGAATCGCCGCGCAGATCGTGACCGGTGACGTCTCGCCCGACAACATCTCGCACGCCTGGCTGATGGTCTACATCGACGGCACCTGGACCTCGGCGTCCTTCGACGTCCAGCAAAACACCTGGTCACGCGTCGACCTGACCTTTGCGGCAAGCGGGGGAGGCGCCAACGTGGGCGACGGCAAGACCTATACAGCCCGACATCTGTATTAAAACGTTCGCCAAATTACCCAGGGGGTACCTCTCGCCAAGGTAAACCGTGGTAAAGTCTCTATCAACTGTGAAGCTGGCTACTTAGAACCTGGAGCACTTATGGCAGATAAGCTACTTGAAAGCAGCGCGATCAGCGCCTTTTGTGGAAGCGTCGCAACCATGCTTTCGGCCGGCGTCCAGATCGACGAGGCCGTTCACATGCTGTCCGAGAACCGCGAGCAGTCCTACTTCAAGGACGTTTGCGACAAGACCTACTCCAAGCTGGTCGAGGGCGTGGGCCTGGCCGAGGCCATGGAATCGACCGAGGCCTTCCCGCCTTACGCCGTGAGCATGGTTCGCGTGGGCGAGGCCTCGGGCCGCACCGACCGCGTCCTTCGCAGCCTCGACCGTTACTACGGCAGCGAGAGCCGCCTGTTTGCCAAGCTGCAAAGCGCCGTGGGCTACCCGGCCGCGCTCCTGTGCGTCATGAGCGTCATCCTGGCCTTTACCGTTGCGGTCATCCTGCCGATCTTCTCCGATGTCTATAAAGACATCGCGGGGTCTTTGACCTCGGGTTCGTTTGGCTCGGTGGGTGCGTCGATGGTCATCGGCTGGATCGCGCTGGCCGTTGTCTTGATCGCCACGGTGGCCGTCCTGGTCATGGCCGTCCAGGCCAAGTCCGAGACCGGCCGCATCAAACTTGTAAAGTTCCTCGAGGGCTACCCGGCCACCAAGGCCGCCATGTACCAGCTGGCCCTCTCGCGCTTCACCAGCGCGCTTGCCGCCTACATTGCCTCGGGCGTCCACGATGCTCAGGCCATGGAGGAAGCCGAGAAGACCGTCGACCACGCCGAGCTGCGCCAAAAGATCGAGGCCGCGCACGCGTCGATGACCAATATCGACAACCCCCGCAGCCTGGGCCAGGCCATCTCAGAGAACGACCTGTTTGAGCCCGTCTACGCCCGCATGCTGGTCGTGGGCACCCGCTCCGGCTCGACCGACGAGGTCCTGGGCCGCCTGTCCGACGTCTTCTTCGACGACGCCACGATGCAGATCGACGCGGTTATCGACACCGTCGAGCCCGCGCTGGCCGTCTTCCTCACGCTGGCCGTGAGCGCCACGCTGATCGCCGTGATGATGCCCCTGGTTGGCATCATGAGCTCCATCGGCTAGCGGCGAGAAGGGCAGGCCAATATCGATGTTTCACGAGCTCACCTATAAAGAAGAGGGCAAACGCAAGAAGCGGCGTTGGGTCATCGTGGCCGTGGTGCTGGTCGTGTGCGTGGCCGTCGCGGCCGTGGCGGGGGTTGCTCGCCACAACGCTCGCGTCCAGGGCGCGGCGGCGCTGCGTGAGTCGATCCTCTCGGCGGCCAAGCAGTGCGCCTCGATCGAGGGCGCGTACCCCAGCTCGCTGAGCCACCTCGAGGAAAGCTACGGCTTGACCATCAACCACAACGACTACATCATCACCTACGAGTGGTTTGCCGACAACATCGTCCCCAGTGTGGTGGTGGCGCCGCGATGAGCATGACCAGCCAAAACACCAACAAGATCGACCGCGCCGAGGCCCTAACCAGCGTCGCGCGCATTTCTCTGCGTGAGGAGAAGACCGGGCGGGCCGCCAGGCTCTTCTCGCCGCTGTTTTTGGCCGTGCTGTTTGTGCTGCTGCTGGTTGCCCTGGTCACCGGCGTCAACGTGTACAGCCGCGTTGCCGCAGCTCAGCGGGCCAACAACCAGTCGCGCGAGGGCATGGAGCTGATCATCAACTCGGTGCGCGCCAACGACGCCACGGGCAGCGTGGCCGTGGGCGAGGGCCCCGAGGGCCGCTCGCTGGTGGTCGTTCAGCACCTCGATAGTGGCACCTACGAGATTCGCACCTACCTCTACCAGGGCAAAATCCTGCAGGAGTACGCCATTCAGGGCGCGGCCTACACGCCCTCGGCGGCAACCGAGCTGGCCGAGTCCAGCACGTTTAGCTTTGGCGTCTCCCACGGGCTGTTTAGCATCACCACAGATCAGGGCACCTGCGAGGTCGCGCTGCGCAACCTTCAGGGGGGTGACCTGTAATGGCTGGCGAGAAGAACCTAGGCTCGTTTGGGCCCCAAGAGCTTGAGGGCGCCGGCGGGGTTGCTGCCCGCCGCGGTGACGAGGGCCACGCCTGGACGGGCCTGGCCTTTGTGGTCGAGTCCTTGATCTTGCTGTTTGCGATCGTGGTCTCGATGGCCGTGTTTACCTCGCTGTATGCAAAGGCGGGCACCCTGGCCACCGAGTCCGAGGACTTGACGGCCGCCATCCAGATGGCCCAGTCCGCGGCCGAGGAGTTCTCTAACAGCCCGGCCGCCGTGGCCGCTGGCACCCCTGTTGGCCAGGGCTTTGCCGCTGGCGAGAAGAACACCGAGTCGCTGGCCGTGACCTGCGAGGTCGAGACCCAGGCCACCGACGCCGGGACCTTGTACCGCGCGCACATCACGGTGGTCGAGGCCGGGGACGCCGCCGGCACGGCCGCAGCCGCCGACCCGCTCTTCTCGCTGGATGCCTCTCGTTACGTAAGCGGGGTGAAGTAACATGGCCAAGAAAACCGCAGGTAACGTGCGTATTGGTATCGTGAGCTTCATCACGTTGCTGGCAATCCTTTTGATGAGCGTCCTGGCCGTCCTGTGCGTGGTGACCGCCCGCGCGACGTGGGCCACCACCCAAAAGCAGGGCGTCTCGGTGAGCGAGACCTACCAGATCGACGGCGTGGGGCAGGCTATTCTGTCCCAGGTAGATGCGCAGGTCGCAAAGACCGCGGCCCAGGGCGGCACCGCGGCCCAGGCCGTGGCCTACGTCAAGGCCAACGCGACCAAGATTCAGACCGACGCGCTTACCCAGGTCGAAGCCACCGACGCTGGCCTTGATGTGTCCTTCTCGGTTGACGGCAACAACGTCGAGTTCACCGTCGTGGCCGCCAACGGCCGCACGCTCGACGCCGTTGTGACCGTCACCGATGCCCTGGCCTGCGACATCACGCAGTGGAAGATGTCCACCGCCCAGGCCGAGGCCCAGACCAACCTGTGGTCTGGCTCCAGCCCCACCGGAACCTCGTCCACCTCGTCTACCAGCGCAAACTAGCAAACCAAGAAGGGAAATCTCATGGAACTCAAGGATTTGCTCAGCCAGATGATCGAGGCCCAGGCCTCCGACGTCTTCTTCATCGCCGGCCTGCCGCTCACCTATCAGTCCAGCGGCGTCCAGGTGCGCGTTGGCGAGACCCCCCTCATGCCCGCCGACACCGAGGCCATGGTCCGCGCGATCTACGCCACTGCCGGCCGCGACATCACCTATTTCCAGGCAAAAGAGAACCACGACGAGGATTTCTCGTTCGCGCTGCCCGGAGTTGGCCGCTTTAGGGCCAACATTTTCCGCCAGCGCGGCTCGTACGGCGCGGTTGTGCGCGTGATTCCGTTTGGCCTGCCCGACCCGGTTGAGAAGAACATCCCCGAGAGCGTCCTTCGCCTGGCCAACGTGTCCAAGGGCATGGTGCTGGTCACCGGCCCCGCAGGTAGCGGCAAGTCGACCACCCTGGCCTGCATCATCGACCGCATGAACCACGAGCGCAGCGGCCACATCATCACGATGGAGGACCCCATCGAGTACGTGCACAAGCATGGTACCTGCATCGTTACCCAGCGCGAGGTGCCTACCGACGTGGCCACCTACGCCGAGGCCCTGCGCTCGGCCATGCGCGAGAGCCCCAACGTCATCATGCTGGGCGAGATGCGCGACGCCGAGACGATCGGCGCGGCCGTGACCGCCGCCGAGATGGCCCAGCTGGTGCTTTCGACCCTGCACACCACCAGCGCGGCCGATACGGTCGAGCGCATTGTCGACGCCTTCCCGGCCACGCAGCAGCGCCAGATTCGCATCCAGCTTTCGCTGGTCCTGCAGGCAACGGTCGCGCAGCAGCTGGTACCCACCGTCGACGGCGGCACCGTGCCGGTGTTCGAGATCATGACGATGAACACGGCCATTCGCAACCTGATTCGTGAGGAGAAGACCTACCAGATCGACTCGGTGATCGCGGCGGGCGGCAAGAGCGGCATGCAGACCATGGATCAGGCGCTTTTCGCCGTGGCGAAGTCGGGCAAGGTGTCCAAGGAGACCGCGCTGCAGTACGCCAACTATCCCGAGGCGCTCGAGAGACGCTTTGCGTCCGAGGGCCTGTAGGGTTCGCAGGCGGTTTTACGCTTGAAACGAGGTGCCCGGTCGCCGCGCAGCGGCGCCCGGGCACCTTTTCTGTGTCGCGCGGCCGCGTTTTGCCCTGCCGCCGCGCGCAACCTTGACTTTTGCACGACCCAATCGCGTTTTCTCAAGTAGCCGCCAAAACCCGCACTTCGTCTACCTGCGCAAACGTAAACGGCATCCGTTTAACTACCTGCCAACCCGCCATCGGGTCGTGCAAAAACTCCGCATGCTTGCCGGGCTACGAGAACATCCGGCGAATCCCGGTTTCGCTGGAAATCTCTTCCAGGACATCGATGATGGCGTCTGCCTGGTAAAACTCCCCGCGGCGGCGGTTACCCATGGGTCGCAAGATTCCGTACTCACAGGCCCGCGTGATTAAACTCGTTGCCGCGCGCGTAGTAATCGAGAGGCCATCCGCGACGTAGGCCGAGTTAACCACCGGCTGCTCTGCCAGCAGCTGCGGTAGCCGCCTAATACTCGATCCCGCCCTTTCGGTAATGACGTCGTTCCAACCGGCCATAACCTTATCAATTTGCGCGGCGGTTCTCGAGCCAATGGCCAGCGCAAGCTCAAGCGCATCAACCAGCTGCTCAATCACGGCAACGGGGTTACCCTTCTGAAATTCCTCAAGCGAGTCCATATAGCTGTCGACATCATGCAGCAGCCCCGCCGAGACAGGCACCGCCGTCTGTCGCAGCACTCCTTCATCTTTTAAAATCTTATGCAGAAGCGTGCGACCAGTCCTGCCGTTACCGTCGATAAACGGGTGAATCGTCTCAAGTTGTGCATGCACAAGAGCGGCCTTCGTCACAGCACCAATATCCTCGCGGCGCGCAAAGGCCACCAAGTCTTCGAGAAGCTCGGGAACGTGTTGGTGCGCGGGCGGAACATACAGGGCGCCGTGTGGGCTGTATGCATTGCCCCCGATCCAAACCTGTTGGTCGCGCAGCTGCCCACCAAACGTCATGCCCCCACGGGTAATCAGTGCGCGGTGAATCTCGAGGATGGCGGGGATGCTGACCTCCCCGTCAAAAGCCAGCGCTTCTTTCATTGCCGCAAGGTTGCCCATGATGAGTAGGGCGTTCTGCGGGCCGTCGCCGCTGACCTCGGCCAACGCCACGTTGCGCACGCTGGAGGTAAGGTTCTCGATCTGCGAGCTTGCGGCAGATTCGCTTCGCAACAAGAGCGCAGGCAGGTTGTACCCCCGTTCGGCCTGCAGGGCATCAAACCGCGAGAGGTCGCTCACAAGCGCCTCGATGTGCGTGATTAGCTCGGCTGGAACCTCAAGTGGCAACTCGGCAATATGCAGCGGAACCGCCGCTTCGTAGGTGGACCCAATCTTGCGCCTTCGGCTCCGCGGGATGTCGTCCAGCTCGTCGGCGTCCAAATGCCAAGGAAGAATTTCAGTTGTAATGGCTGGCCACTGGGCATCCATGGGCGCCTCCAAAGCAAATTCGCTTCCGTTAGACCAATCTTAACGGAAGCGAACCACAATTTGCTTCCGTTAATTCAAATTAGCGGAAGCAAAAAGTCCCATAGAGCAATCCCCTGGTCTTTTGGAAGGCATAAGAACCGGGACATGGAATCGATGGTCTAAATAAGAGCGTAGGGCCCGGATGGAATAAACCTATCTAGGCCCGCTATTTTGTTGCACCCCACCCTTTGTGACCTGGGCGTTAAGTTCTTGGTTAAGGGCATATTCAGCTGTATACCCCCTCCATATTGCGGTAATATTATTCATAACTATCTTTAATGGGAGAAGTCTATAGATTTTGCCCGGCAAAGGTTCGTATCGCAAAAGCTGGTCGATTGCGGGCACGCTCGCAACGGACTAAGAGGTGGGTTATATGAGTGTCAAGAACAACGCAAGCGCAAAGCGCCGTGCCAGCGAGCACCCGCTGAGCCACAAGATTGCCTCTGTCGCCGCTTCGGCGCTGTTGGTTTGGTCCATGTGGCCTACCGGCGCCCTGGCCGAGGTCCAAAAGGAGCTCACTGCCGCGCAGGAAGAGGCCGTCGAGCAGGTCCAGGACCAGGTCGAAGACGATGCCGAAGGGGCCGTCGATAACCAGGAGTCTGTCGAGACGACCGAGTCCGCGGTCGACGCGCAGGCTCCCGCCGAGGACGACTCTGTAGACGAGAAGACCGCCGAAGCCGTCGAGCAGCCGGCCGCCGATGCCCAGGACGCTACCGAGGCCGATATCGCCCTCGAGCTCTCCAACTCCACCATCACCTACGCCAACCAGGTGATCGCAGCCCCCACGAGCAAGGTCACGGTTCCCACCTCCGATGACTTCATGTTCACCGCTGCTGCCAACACCGATTACCAGCTCGCCGAGGTCAGCATCTCGGTCAACGGCTCCGACCGCAAGGAGCTCGACGCCGACGCTAACGGCACCTACACCATCTCTGCTGCGGACATCGCCCAGGGCGTGACCCTCTACGTCGAGTCCGAGAAGCCCGCCGACGCGGCCGCCGCCCAGACCCCCGCCGCCGTCACCGTCGACGACGCCACTGTTATTAATAATGATGAGAACAGCGACGAGGGCGCCGACGGTTCCGCCACCGAGACCGCCTCTGCCGAGTATTCCATCTCTGGTCCCACCGAAGTCACGATGGGCGACTCCATCACGCTGACGTTCAACGGGCCCGAAGGAAGCAAGGCAACCGGTTGGTACAGCGACTCCCACGACCAGCCTGTCGCTTCTGAGGATGGCCTGTCTGCTACGCTTTCCATTACCGCCAGCTATGTCGCGAGCTTCGATGGCGTGAGCAAGGACTACACGGTTTCGTGCTCTTACGTCGACAAGGACGGCGCTTCTCATTCGAACGACCAGGCGCTTACGTATACCGTTACGGTGAAGAAGCGCAGCTTCTACATCCAGGATCCTTCCCCCGTCACGGTGGGAGAGAGCCACTGGTGGGTTCCTACGCTTATCGACTCTGAGACCAACGAGGTCATCGACTCTTCGGTTCTCAGCGGAAGCATGCTGCCCATCGAGTACTACCGCGACGGCGTAAAGCTCAACGCAAGTCAGTACTATCACGACGATTCCGACTTTACTCAGGACGGCGTATACACTGCCGTGGTCAAGGCGTACAGCGGCTACATTTACGCGAGCAGCTCTGACGAGACCATCGAGATTCCCGACCAAAAGGGCGAGGATACTACCTACGAGAAGTACATCTACGTTGGCGAGTCCATTGACCTTGCCGGTTCGGGCAACAGGAACCACAGCTGGGCCAACTCCGATAGCGGCGTTGCAACGCTTGCTTCTTCGGGTAGCTCGGCGACCGTTACCGGCGTGAAGGTCGGCTCGACCACGGTCACGCACACCTATACAACGGGCAGCGGTTGGAACCAGAAAACCAACACCGAGACCTATACCATTCACGTGCTCAAGAAGTCCGAGGTCAAGGAACTTGCCGTTACCGGTAACGACACCCTTGAGGTTGGTAAGCTTGCGCCCTATGTTGCAACTGGCTTCTCTGGCGATGTGACTTGGACCACTTCGGATCCGAGCATTGCCACTATCGACAGCAACGGTGTTTTGACCGGCGTGGCGGAAGGCACCGTTGAGGTCATCGCCACGTATGATACCGAGGTTGCAAAGAAGACGGTTCAGGTCACTAAGACCGATTCGACCACGGGCAAGTACAACGCGACCTTTACCACGACTATCGAGAACGCTGACGTCGTGTACTTCAATTGGCACAACTCGAGCGACGTGAGCAACGTCGCGTTCACTCCCGCTACCAGCAGCTTTACCGTTAACAACTACACCACGTCGAGCGAGTCCGGCTACATCGTCTTCTTTGTTAAGCCAAACGACAACTATATAGTTACCGGTCTTAATGCTTCGGGTAATGGCGATATGTACGCAGTTGACGGCACCAACTGGGGCAACATCGCTAGCTATCCCGGGCTTTCGACGGTTATGGCCGCCGCCAAGGCCGCGGGCTATGTTGCGGCCTTTGGTTATTACCGAGGCCCCCAGTCGAGCATGAGCCAGAACTTTACCGTCAGCGCGAAGTCGCCTGATATGACTGTGACCGCGGTAAGCGATCGTACCAATAACGTGGCTGCCGGCGATGAACTTACGTTCACCGTCACCATTACCCCCAAGACCACCGGCAGCGGCAAGGACACCGTTACTGGCGTGCATGTAAACAGCGCAGACATCAACGGCACTTCCGTAGATGTCGAGAACTTGACCCAGAACACCGACGGTACCTTTACGGGAACCGTTCACTATACGGCCACCGACGCTGACTGCAACCGTGGCAGCGTGGTGCTTACGGTAAACGCGACTTCGACCTATACGGGCACCTATACCATTACCTCTGGCGATATCGCCTCGGGTGCCACGGTTACCAAGACGGCTACCGCTACGTGCAATATTGCTCCCAAGACCGACGTGCAGTATCAGTTTGTTTCCGGGACTTCGGCCATGAGCCTTCCCGGAGCGATCAATAGCTACCTGCCGGTTGACAAGAGCACTTATCAGGCGAATAAGACCGTAAAGGCAAAGAGCCCCACGCAGACCGTTTACGAGGACGCGGCCAACAACGGCTACTGGACTTTTGCCGGGTGGGACAAAGATTCCGTTACAACGAGCCGCAAGGGCGAGACGATCACCTTCACCGGTGCCTGGACCTTTACTCAGTACAGCAAGTACACCATTAAGTATGTAGACGAGAGCAGCAACGAGATTGCCGAGCCTAAGACTGTCTCGGGCTGCAAGGTCAACGACGAGATTAAGGTCTCCGAAATCGAGAAGCCCACGATCGCTGGTTACTCCTACAGCAAGGCCAGCACGTCTGCGCTGAAGATTACCAGCAATGACTCGAGCAACGTCATTACTCTTACGTACAAGAAGAAGGCCGGCAAGGCTGGTTACAACCTGGTGCTCGGCGGCGCTTCGTGGACTGCGCCGTCTGACACGACTCAGACCTCGGGTAGCCAGAAGTGGTACTACAACTACGGCTTCACGAAGGACGACACCTTCGTGGTGACCGATAGCGTTCCTTCTGCCGAGGACCACGTCTTCATTGGCTGGATGGATAAGGAACGTGATGGCCAGGCTGCCGCGATTCGTACGGCGGGCGAGACCGTCACTTATATATATAGTAAGGACCAGACCTACACGCTTGATGCGTTGTGGGCAAGCCTCTCTGCTACGGGCTATGAGGGCACCTATGATGGCGCCAGCCATGGCGTAAGCGTTGATATCAGCATCAACGACAACACGGGTCTTGATTCCAAGTATGTCGAGCAGGCCAAGAAGCTCATTGATGCGGGTGCGGTTCAGTACTCAACCGATGGTGGCGCCACTTGGAACACGACTGCGCCGACCTATACTGACGCGGGCGAGTATCCCGTAAAGGTTAAGCAGGACGTCACTGTTGGCGGCGTGACCACCACTTTGACTGCCGACGCAACCATCAAGATTGCCCCCAAGACCTATTACGTAAAGACCAACACTGATTCCAAGGCGTATGACGGCGCGGAGCTTGTTGGCACCGCGACGGTGGAGGGACTTGTCTCCGGCGAGTCCGCTACTGCGACGGCTACCACGATTGGTCCGGATGTCACCGCCTCGACCTCGAACGCTGTGACCGGCGAAATCGCTTGGGGCGAGAACACCAAGAGCTCCAACTACACTCGTGGCGAGGACCAGCTCGGCACCCTTGAGATTACGAAGAAGGATGCTTCCGAGTTCAACGCGTCCGTCTCGATCGAGGGTTGGACGTACGACGGTCAGTTTGACTCGAAGAACACGCTGGCCTCGTCGAACAACGCCCACAGCGATCAGGCAACCTATACCTATTACAAGAAGAACGGCAGCGAGTGGGAGGCGCTCGACGCTGCTCCCGTCAACGCTGGCGACTACAAGGTCGTTGCCACGTGGGCTGCGACCAAGAACTATCCTGAGCTCTCTGCCGAGAAGGAATTCACCATCTCCAAGGCCGAAATTACGGTCACGGGTAGCTTCTCGACCGAGTACACCGGCCAGGAGCAGACCAAGTACATCTACGCCGAGGATGGCAAGAACGTCGAGGGCGTCACCGTTACTGGTGTCGTGACCGGCGAGACGCTTAAGCTTTGGGACTGCCCGATTTCGGGTACCGACGCCGGGGTCTACACCAAGGACAACGCTGGTCTCAGCGGCTATCAGTGGAGCGTCGCAAAGTCCGGCGCCGACTCGACCGACAACTACACCATCTCTGTCTCTGCCACGCTGACCATCACCAAGAAGGACGGTCTGACCGTCAACGCCACGGGCTACTCCGGCTCTTATGACGCCCAGGCCCACAGCGGTTCTGTTACGGTCAACGTCACCGAAGGCACCACGGTTGAGTACAGCACCGATGGCGGTAAGACCTGGACTGCCAACGCGCCTTCTGTCACCGATGTCGTTCGTGCTGCTGACGGCACCGTCTCTAAGGTGGACGTGAAGGTCCGTGCCTACAACTCCAACTACACCAACAGCGACGCTGAGCACGCGGCTACTGCCGAGTACTCGCTGCAGGTGAACCCGCTCAACATTACTGTTGATGATTCCACGAACGTAACCTACAACGGCCAGGAGCAGGCGCTTGAGTTGACCGCAGCGAAGGCCACCGGTCTTCTCGCCGGCGAGACCTTGACGCTCGAGGGCGCAAAGGTTGCCGGTACCGCTGCTTCTACCACTCCGTACACCCAGGTCTCCAACTACACCTGGAGCGTCGCCAAGGCCGACGGCATCACCGACTCCACCGGCAACTACAACATTAGCGTCTCGGGCAGCTTGACCATCAACGCCAAGACTCTGACCAACGACATGTCCGTCAACGACCCCAGCAACACTGTTTATGACGGCCGGGAGCACAAGTGGGCCCCGGTTGTTAAGGACGGCGAGACGACCCTCGTCGAGGGCACCGATTACGAGGTCAGCTTCAACGACCGCACCGACTTCACCAACGTCGACGGCACCATTACGGTGACCATCACCGGCAAGGGTAACTACTCCGGCTCTATCACCAAGACGTATGAAATCACCAAGCGCCCCGTGACGCTGACTTCTGGCAGCGCCACCAAGGACTATGATGGCACCGCGCTGACCAACGACCAGGTCACCGCTACCGCCTATGACGCCGAGAAGAACGAAGGCTTCGTCGGCGAGCAGGGCTTCACTGCTGCGACTACCGGCTCCCAGACCAATGCTGGCACGAGCAAGAACGCTTTCACCTATGAGCTGAATGAGGGTACCTCTGCCACCAACTACAGCATCACCACGGTTGAGGGCGACCTGACGGTCAACAAGCTCTCTGCCGCGAACCTCAACCTCGCCGGTGCCGACGTGACGGCTGTTTATGATGCCAATTCGCACTCCGCGGGCACCGCTAGCGCCGCGCCGAAGGACAACGAGGGCAACGACCTTACTGACGACGTCACGATTGAGTACCAGCTTGCGAGCGATCCCTATGGTGATTGGTACTCCGACCCCAGCTCCATCAAGCAGACGAACGCCACGACCGAGCCTGTGGTTGTGAACATCCGCGCTACGTCGCCTAACTTTGATGGCACGGCCACCGCTACCGAGACCATCACCATCACGAAGCGCCCGGTCCAGGTTAAGACCAAGAGCGCGACCAAGGTCTACGACGGAACCGCGCTGACCACCAAGAACGACTGGGACGGTTATGACGTGCTGCCTCACCTGAACGGCGGCATCGTCTACGACGACTATGTCTTGGGCTCCGATGGTTACCCGGTCATTGAGTGCACCGGTTCCCAGACCGAGGTCGGCTCGTCTACCAACACTATTGAGTATCAGATCAAGGCCGATAGGCTCAGTAACTACGAGATCTCCGAGCCCGTTCTCGGCACGCTGACGGTTACCGCTCAGTCCATTAACCCCGAGGACGGCGATAGCTACACCGGCGCTACCGTGAACGAGCCCTCCGACGTTGTCTACAACGGCGCTGCTCAAAAGTGGGCGCCGACGGTTAAGAGTGCTCAGGGTACCGTGCTTACCGAGGGCGTCGACTATGGCGTCGTGTACAAGCGCAGCGAGGATGCGACCGACGACTTCACCAACACCGGCACCATCACGGTCGTCATCACCGGCAAGGGCAACTACTCCGGCACCGTGGCCAAGACCTACAAGATCACCCCGGCTCCGCTGCAGGTGAGCACCCCCAGCGCTTCCAAGGTTTACGACGGCACTCCGTTGACCGCTGCGGCCACGGCCGATAACCTCACCGGCCTTGTTAACGGCGAGACCGCCACGGTGAACGCCACGGGTTCCCAGACCGACGAGGGCTCTTCCGAGAACGGCTACACCATCGAGTGGGGTAGCGCCCAGGAGAGCAACTACTACATCCAGTCCGAGAACAAGGGCACGCTGACGGTTACCGCCAAGTCCATCGTTCCCACCGAGGATGAGACCTACACCATCACGGTCGACGACCCCAGCAACGTGACCTATGACGGCCAGGGGCACAAGTGGGTCCCGGCTGTTATGGACGGCGAGAAGACCCTCGTCGAGGGCACCGATTACGAGGTTGGCTACGGCACTCGTACCGACTTCACCAACGTTGACGGCATCATTACCGTGACCATCACCGGTAAGGGCAACTACTCCGGCAGCTTTGATCGTACCTATCAGATCAACCCGGCCACGCTTAACGTTGTTACTCCCAGCGACAGCAAGTCTTATGACGGCCAGCCGCTCACGGCTGCCGGCAGCATCTCTGGCTTTGTGAACAACGAGACCACGGTCTTCTCCACTACTGGCTCCCAGACCAAGACGGGGTCCAGCACCAACACGTACGAGATTGAGTGGACCGGCACTGCCAAGCAGGGCAACTACACCGTCTCCGAGCAGCTTGGCACCCTGACCGTTACCGAGAGCTCCAACGTTGTAGTTGTGACCACCACCGGTTACACCGGTGTTTACGACGGCAAGGAGCACGGCGCCACCGTTACCGTGACCAACCTGCCCGCCGGCTACACCGTCGAGGCGGCTTCTAGCGCGAAGGCGACCGACGTCAACGGCGACGGCATCACGGCTACCGCGGACACGTTTGTGATCAAGAACACCGACGGCGTCGACGTCACTGCCGACCTCAAGCTCGATAAGCACGACGGCACCATTAAGATCACGCCCGCGACCCTTAAGGTCACCACGCCTTCTGCCAAGCAGCAGTACAACGGCTCTGCCCTCACTGCCCAGGGCAAGGTCACCGGTTTTGTCGATGGCGACTACGCGCCCTTCTTGACTACTGGTTCTCAGACCACCGTTGGCAAGAGTTCCAACACCTATACCATTGACTGGGCTGCTGCCGACAGCACCGCTAAAGCTTCCAACTACACCGTTGAGGAGGAGCTTGGCGAGCTTGAGGTGACGCCTAACACCGCAGCGATTTACGTCGTTCCCGCCGGCGCAACCAAGGTCTACGACGGCACTGCGCTCGAGGGCGAGGACACCACGGCTACGGTTATGGGCGTTCCGGCCGGCTTTACCAGCAGCTATACCCTTAAGGGCTCCCAGACCGATAAGGGCCAGAGCTACGTTGAGGTCGACACCTTCAAGATCTTCAACGCTGCCGGCGATGACGTGACGAGCAACTTCAGTGGCATCAACACCGAGTTCAAGGGCTACCTCAACGTCACCGCTCGCCCGGTCACCCTGACTTCTGCCGACGCCTCCAAGGTTTATGACGGCACCGCGTTGACCAAGCACGTGGCCACCGCTTCCGAGACCACCGAGAAGACCGGCCTTGTTAGCGGCCAGAGCTTCGACTACGACTTCTATGGCACTCAGACCGACGAGGGTTCTAGCCCCAACGCCTTTGCTGCTAAGGACAGCGCTACGGCCAAGGTTAGCAACTACGACATTACCTATATCAACGGCACCCTTGAGGTGACCAAGCAGTCCATCGTGCCCGGAACCGACGAGGAACCCAATCCGTCCTACAAGGGCGTGGAGATCGACGACCCCATCGACTCTAAGTACGACGCCGCTAATCACCAGTGGGTCCCGCTGGTTGAGGATAAGGACGGCAACGCCCTGATCGCCGGCACCGATTACACCATTTCGTACAAGCGCGATGGCGTCGAGACCACCGATTTCAAGAACGTCGGCACCATCACGGTGACCATTACTGGCGCCGGCAACTACACCGGCTCGGTGACCAAGGAGTACAAGATCACTAAGCGCCAGGTCACGCTTACGTCCGACTCTGGCAACAAGAAGTACGACGGCAAGACCATCACGCGCCGTGGCGTCACTGTCAGCGGCGACGGCTTTGCCACGGGCGAGAACGTCAGCCAGAACTACACCTGGTACGACAGCAATTTCATCCTGCCCAACACCGAGGGCTACGTTAACGAGTTCGACTACGTGCTCAAGGACGGCACGCTTGCGAGCAACTACGAGATAACCAAGGTCTACGGCAAGCTGATTGTCAACAAGGCAAGCGCCGAGGGCAACATTACGCTGAGCGTCTCTGACAAGGTGGAGACCTACGACGGCAACACCTACACGCTGCCTGCCGCGACCGCGACGGTTAACTACAACAACACCGCCAAGATTGAGTACAGCCTTGATGGTGTGACCTGGACTGAGGATCCTTCGTCCTTCTCCGCTACCAATGTGTCTGACTCCAAGGTCGTCTCGGTTCGTGCTTCTAGCGAGAACTTCGACGGCTACGTCTATGGCACCGAGAAGCTCACGATTAACAAGCGCCAGGTGACCATCACCTCTGCCGACGGCGACTTTGTCTACAACGGCGAAGAGCAGAAGGCCGAGAGTGCCTCTGTGACCAGCGGTTCGTTTGTTGGCGAGCAGGGCGTTGCGTTCTACTCCTTCTCCAACTCTGTCAAGAACGTTGGGGACTCGAAGGAGAACGAGTTCACGTACACGCTTAAGGACAACACCGACGCCAACAACTACGACATCGCAAAGGTCAACGGCAGCCTCAGCGTTCGCAAGGACGACAGCTCGATCGTCGTGAAGCTTACTGGCTACGAGGGTGCTTACGACGGCGATGCTCACGAGGCTACCGGCTCCATCGCCGGCAGCTTGCCCACTGGCTTCACGTATGAGATCACCAGCAACGCTAGCATCACCAATGCTGGCGAGACCACCGCTAAGGTCGACGCGTTTGTCATCAAGGACAAGGGCGGCAACGACGTTACCGATCAGTTCAACGTTGACACTGCTGCTACGGCAACGCTTAAGGTGACGCCGGCTACGCTTACCGTCTCTACGCCTGATGCGGAGAAGGAGTATGACGGCGAGGCGCTGACCGCCGCCGGTTCTATCTCTGGTTTCGTTAAGAACGAGACCGCTACGTTCACGACCACGGGTTCTCAGACCTACGTGGGCGAGAGCGAGAACGGCTACAAGATTGATTGGGACGGCACTGCCGACAAGAACAACTACACCGTGGCTGCGACTTTGGGCACCCTTAAGGTGACCGAGCCTAGCGATAACAGCAAGGTCATTACTAAGACGCACACCGCAGGCACCTACTACCTGGGCGATACCGTGAGCTTCACCATCACGGCGAAGAACATCTATGACACGGCTAAGACCCTGACCATCACGGAGCAAGAGGGTGTCTCGCTTGACCAGAGCGTTTTCGAGAACGTTGCCCCCGGCGCTTCTGTGACCGCCACGGCTACCTACACCATTACCGAGGCCGATATCCTGGCCGGCAGCTTCAAGAACACTGCTACCGTGTCCTTCTCCGGTACCGATAAGACCTACTCTGCCGAGGACACGGTCGAGGCCGACGAGGCCGCGGCCCAGCTCACGGTGGAGAAGACCACTACGAGCAAGCCCGCCAACGGCAGCACCTACGCCTTGGGCGAGCAGATCGCTTACGATGTCAAGGTCACCAACTCCGGCAACCTGACTGCGACCGATGTCGTGGTCGAGGACCAGCTGACCGGCGCAACCCTGGCCGAGGGCCAGAGCGCCGAGGTTGGCACGCTGGCTCCTGGCGCTTCTGCCACGGTCAAGTACGTCTACACCGTGACCGAGAGCGATATTCTCGCCGGCAAGGTCCTTAACACCGCCACCGCCTCTGGCAAGACCGACGGCGGGGACCCCGAGGTCGTTCCTGGCGAGAAGGAGGACAAGACCGAGTCCAAGAACGGCCACGTCACCGTGACCAAGACCGCCACGAGTGAGCCTGCCGACGGCAAGGCCTACAAGCTTGGCGAGACCATCTCTTATAAGATTGTCGTCACCAACGACGGCAACCTGACGGTTAACAACGTCAAGGTCAACGACGCCAACGCCGACGGCTTCGAGGAGCAGACCATCGCGTCTCTTGCCCCGGGCGCCTCCGCCGAGTTCGACGCCACCCACGTGGTGACCGAGGCCGACGTCCGCGCCGGCTCCGTGGTAAACGAGGCCACCGCCACGGGCACCAGCACCGACCCGGATAAGCCTGTCGTGCCCGTCGAGCCTGGCACCGACACCGAGCCCACCGACACGCCCGCCGCGGCCCTGACCGTGACCAAGGCCGCCGAGCAGAACGGCACCGCCGCCGACGGCGCCTTCAAGCTGGGCGAGACCATCAACTACAGCATCACCGTCAAGAACACCGGCAACCAGACCGTGACCAACATCACGGTTACCGACCCCAACGCCGACAACTTCGGCGAGAAGACCGTCGACTCCCTTGAGCCCGGCCAGTCCGCGACCTTCACGGCAACCCACAAGGTGACCGAGGCCGACATCCTGGCCGGCACCATGGTCAACACCGCCACCGCCAAGGGCACCGACCCGTCCGGCAACGACGTTGACGGCAAGGGCTCCGACACCAAGACCATCGACGAGCTCAACACGACCCTCGACGTCGAGAAGACCGCCTCGGCGCCCGCCAACGGCAAGGCCTATGAGCGTGGCGAGGAGGTCACCTACACCATTACGGTGACCAACAAGGGCAACGTGGCCTACAACAACGTCAAGGTCGTCGACCCCAAGACCGGCCTCAACGAGATCATTGAGACTCTCGCTGTTGATGAGGAGAAGCAGTTCACGACCACCCACGTCATCTCCGAGGCCGACATCGTGGTCGGCACCTACGCCAACACCGCGACCGCCACGGCCGACGCCGTGACCGACCCGAAGACCGATACCCCGGTCACCCCGTCCGGTGAGGACACCGAGGTCATCGGCGGCGACGAGGGCGACTACCCGATCGATAACGGCCGCGCCGACCTGGTCGTCTCCAAGATCGTGACCAACCGCGGCACGGGCGAGAATGGCGCCTTCAAGCTCGGCGAGACCATCGAGTACGAGATCACCGTTACCAACAACGGCAACCTCACGGCCAAGAACTTCCAGGTCGTGGACGATAACGCCGACGGCTTCGCTCCCGTGACCGTGGCGTCTCTTGCCCCCGGCGCGACTACGACTGCCATCGCGGCCAGCCACAAGGTCATCTCTGCTGACATCCTTAACGGCGACGTCCTTAACATCGCCACCACCACCGGCGGCACCACCGACGACCCCAAGGTCGTCCCGACGCCCGAGGACGGTACGGTCGAAACCGACGTCGATGATGTCGACGCCACCCTCGAGGTCACCAAGACCGCCAAGGCGTCCGCGTCCGGCTCCTACAAGCTGGGCGAGACCGTCGAGTACACCATCACCGTGACCAACAAGGGCAACGTGCCTTACTACAACGTCAAGGTCAACGACGCCCAGACCGGTCTTTACGAGAACATCGCGGAGCTCGTCGTGGGAGAGTCCAAGGAGTTCACGACCACGCACGTGATCACCGAGTCCGACATCGTGGCCGGCTCCTACAAGAACACCGTGACCGCCCAGGGCGATGACGTTCCCAACCCCAAGGATCCCGAGAGCCCGCGCGTCCCGTACGGCGAGGACTCCGAGACCATCGGCGGCAAGGACTCCGACAAGCCCATCGACAACGCCAACCCCAAGCTGGTCGTTACCAAGTCCAGCGACGTGGCCGAGGGCACCCTGCTCAAGGAGGGCGACGTTGTCAGCTACACCGTCACCGCCACGAACGCGGGCAACCTGACCCTCACCAACGTCGTCGTTATCGACGAGCTTGAGGGCGCGGTCCTGACCGCGGGCGAGAGCTCGGCCATCGCCAGCCTGGCCCCCGGCGCCAGCGCCACCCTGCACTACAGCTACGTCGTGACCCAGGCCGACGTCGTGGCCGGCAAGGTGGCCAACACCGCCACCGCCACCGCGGACAACCCGAGCGACAAGCAGACCGACGTCACCCCGGGCGAGACCACTGACCCGACCGAGTCCGCCAGCGCTTCTCTGTACATTGAGAAGACCGCCGACAAGACCGAGGGCGTCAAGGCGGGCGACGTGATCACCTACACGGTCACCGCCACCAACAACGGCAACGTCGACCTCACCGGCGTCACTGTGACCGATGAGCTTACCGGCTTCACGTCCGACTCTGTCGACATCGCGAAGGGCGACTACGCGACCTTCACCACCACCTACACCGTGACCGAGGCCGACATGGTGGCCGGCAAGGTCGTCAACGTGGCCACCGCTACCGCGACCGACCCCAGCGGCAACAACGTTCCCGGCCAGGGCGAGACGACCTCCACTACCGAGGACATCGACGGCAGGCTGACGGTTGAGAAGACCGCCGCAGTCGGCTCCTACGCTGCGGGCGACGTGGTGAAGTACATCATCAAGGTCACCAATGAGGGCAACGTCACCGTGAGCGGCATCACCGTGGCCGACGCCAAGACCGGCCTCAACGAGTCCGGCGTTACTCTGGGCGTTAACGAGAGCCGCGAGTTCACCACCACCTACGTGGTGACCGACGCCGACATCGCCGCCGGCAAGGTCGAGAACCTCGCGACCGCCAACGGCACCGACCCCGCGGGCAACCCCGTCCACGGCGAGGACACTTGCACCGTGGACAACCACAAGCAGACCGACCCCGACAACCCGGACGACCCCACGCTTAAGCGCACCTTCACCGTGGCCGACCCCGACGACGTCACCTACAACGGCGACTCCCAGAAGCAGAAGCCCGCGGTCAAGGACGCCGACGGCAACGACCTGGTTGAGGGCGTGGACTACGACCTCACCTACACCCAGGACACCACCAACACCGGTACTGTGACCGTGACCGTTACCGGCAAGGGTAACTACACCGGTGCCGGTACCGCCACCTACCAGATCCTGCCCGCGACCTTGACCGTGGTCACTCCCGACCGCACCAAGACCTACGACGGCCAGGCTCTTCTCGCCCCCGGCTCCTACAGCGGCCTGGTGAAGGGTGAGACCATTGGCTTTGCCACCACCGGCAGCCAGACGCAGGTGGGTAGCTCGGCCAACACCTACTCAATCGAGTGGGCTAATGCCGGCATTCTGGGCATTGGCGGCAACGGCTACACCGCCAAGCAGTCCAACTACACAGTGGTCGAGAAGATCGGCACCCTTACGGTGACCGACGACGTCGACGACAACGTGGTGGTCACCAAGACGCACGAGGCCGGCACCTACGGCCTGGGCGACACCGTGACCTACACCATCACGGCCAAGAACATCTATGACACGGCCAAAACCGTGACCTTTGGCGAGATCGAGGGCGCCTTGCTCGAGCAGAGCGTCTTTGAGAACGTCCGGCCCGGCGAGACCGTGACGACCACCGCCACCTACACTATCCAGGAGAAGGACATCCTGGCCGGCGAGTTCACCAACACCGCCACCGTGACTTTCTCTGGCATCGATAAGACCTACGATGCCGACGACAAGACCAACGTCGACGACGCCAACCCGCAGCTCACCGTCACCAAGACCAGCGACGTTGCGGCCGACACCCTGCTCAAGGAGGGCGACGTCGTCAACTACACCGTTACCGTCAAGAACACCGGTAACGTGACGATCAACAACGTCAACGTCAACGACCAGCTGGACGGCGTCGTGCTGGCCCAGGGCGAGACCGCGCAGATCGCCAGCCTGCTGCCCGGCGAGTACAAGGAGCTGCACTACACCTACACCGTGACCCAGGCCGACGTCGTGGCCGGCAAGGTCGTCAACACCGCGACCGCCACCGGCGACAACCCTGTGGACCCCGTTGACCCGACGCCCGTTACCCCGGGTACCCACGAGGACCACACCGAGAAGGCCGCGCCGTCCTTCTACATCGTTAAGTCCGACGGCGGCGTGACCGACGTCAAGGCCGGCGACGTGATCGACTACACGCTGACCGTGGTCAACAACGGCAACGTCGACCTCACCGGCGTCGTGGTGACCGACGACCTCACCGGGCTTGTCTCTGATGCCTTTGACCTGGCTCGTGGCGAGTCCAAGGTCATTCCCACCAGCTACACCGTGACCGAGGCCGACATGGTGGCCGGCAAGGTGGTCAACGTGGCCACCGGCACCGCCACCGATCCCAGCGGCAACAAGGTGACCGGCGACGAGGGTCGTACCGACACCACCACCGAGGCCGTCTCTAACGACCTGGTTGTCGAGAAGACCGCCGCAGCCGGATCCTACGCCGCGGGCGATGTAGTGAAGTACACCATCAAGGTCACCAACAAGGGCAACGTCAGCGTGAGCGGCATCACCGTGGCCGACGCCAAGACCGGCTTTAGCCAGTCCGACGTCACCCTGGCCGTCGGCGAGAGCCGTGAGTTCTACACCACCTACACCGTGACCGACGCCGACATCGCCGCCGGTAGCGTGAGCAACCGCGCGACCGCCGACGGCACCGACCCGGCGGGCAACCCCGTCCACGGCGAGGACACCAATACGGTTGACAACCACAAGCAGGCCGACCCCGACAACCCCGACGACTCCACGTTGAAGCGCACCTTCACCATTGAGGACCCCGAGGACGTCACCTACAACGGCCGCGAGCAGCAGCAGAAGCCCACCGTCAAGGACGCCGACGGCAACGAGCTGGTTGAGGGCGTGGATTACGAGCTGGTCTACAGCGAGGACACCACCAACGCCGGCACCGTGACCGTCACCGTCAAGGGCAAGGGCAACTACACCGGCGAGCTGGACGCCACGTACCAGATCCGCCCGGCTGTTCTTACCGTCATCACCGGTTCTGCCACCAAGCCTTACGACGGTAGCGCGCTGACCAGCAGCGAGCTGACCCTTAGCGGCCTTGTGGGCAACGACTACGTGGTTGCCAGCACCACCGGCAGCCAGACCGAGCTTGGCACCTCCGTCAACGGCTACCAGATCGACTGGCGCGGCGCCAAGGCCAGCAACTACACCATCGTCGAGGAGCTTGGCTCCCTGACGGTGACCGAGGCCGTCCCGACGCCCACGCCGACGCCCGACAACAACGGCGGCGACACGACCCCGACCGACGGCGGCACCACGCCCACGCCGGCTCCCGCGCCCGTGACGCCCGCCACCACCGTCGACGAGCTGCCCGCTCCTCTCGACACCGTGGTTGAGGCCTTGGAGACCGTGGCAGAGACCGTCACCGGCGAGTCTGCTGACGACGAGGTCATCTACGACGAGGCCAACCCCTTGGGCACTACTCAGAGGTCTTGCTGGGTCCACTTCTGGATGTTTGTGGGCATGGTTGTGACCGCCATCTACGGCCTGGCCGTGTGGCTGCACCGCACCAACCACACCCGCAAGCTCCGCAAGAACATGAACGACCTTCTTGGCGGCAACGACGACGAGGGCACCTCGCCCGTCGACGCCACCAAGACCGCAGGAATGGAGGCCTAAGCCATGAAGAAGAACAACTACCTGGTCATGGCCATCGCGATTTTGGTTTCGGCTTTCTTGCTGTGGCTGTGGTTCCGCCTGGGCTTCAACGAGGTCGACAACCCGCTTGACCTTGTGGTCTCTATCCTGTGGTGGGTGCTTGACGCGCTGATCATCGTGGGCATTGTTCGCTTTGAGCAGTCGCGTCAGCGCCAGATCCGCACGATCTACGTGGCGCCCAACGCTCTGTTCAACTCTGAGCGCGGCGTCGTGAGCGTTGAGAGCGCGCAGGACCGTGTGGACGTCATGCAGTCCATCCTGGAGCAGCTGGACTACGACTTCTCTAACCAGGACATGCCTGAGCAGGGCGAGTTCGAGTACCAGTTTGTGGTCCAGACCGATAAGTTCAAGGCGGCAGATGCCCAGGACGACGAGGCCAAGGTCGAGGCCTTTGAGCCCCCGGCTGGGGAAGGCACCGCGGCCGCTGGTGCGGCCGAGCAGCGGGCCGAGCCCACCTGGAAGGGCAAGGTCATCAAGATCGACCGCCAAAACGGCAACGTCGAGACCGAGTTCTCTGACCTGGCGGGCCTCAAGGCGGCCCTTGCAGCCTAAAGGCCTTTTCGCCAGCTAGACCCCCCCAACGGGCGGGCACCAAAATCCGGTGCCCGCCCGTTTTTTGTGGCCTGCCGGGGGGCGAGCCGGCGGCGACCCGCCTGCTGCGCTACTGCGTGTGGCGGGTTGCCTTGCGAAATTCAAAAACGCGACAAGTAAGCCAACGAAATCGGTTTGAACGAGTATCGCGCCTAATGGCAAAACAAAACCCGCAGGTCAGAAGCTTGCGGGTTTTGGTGATACTCGGCAATTTCAATTTCGTTGGCAGACTTGTCGCGTTTTTGGTTTTGGCGGTCGGCCGGCGACCCCTCGGCAGACCCCTCAGCGCCCCTTGTTAGACCCCCAGCGCCTGCAGGACGAACATGATGATCGTCAAAATCACGACGGCGATGATCGTGAACCACGTGAGGGCGTTCCAGGCCTTGGAGTTGGCGTGCTTGCCCAGCACGTGGCGATCGCTGGCGATCAGCACCATGAAGACCAGCAGCACCGGCAGCAAAACACCGTTGATGACCTGGGCCAACATCATGATGTCAAAGAGGTCGACGTTGGGGATGACCACCACAACGGCCGAGAAGATAATGACGGCCGTGATGATTCCGCGGTAAACCGGGGCCTCCTGCCAGTTGCGGTCGCTGCCGCGCTCCCAGCCAAAGGCCTCGCAGATGGCGCTCGACGTGATGCCGGGCAGCACGCACGCGGCCAAAAACGAGGCTCCTACCAGGCCCGCGCCAAAGAGCAGCTGCGCGTAGTCGCCCACCAGCGGCGCCAGCGCGGTCGCGGCGTCCTCGGCGCTAGATACCGCGATGCCCGCGGGGAACAGCACGGCTCCGGTCGTCAAGATGATGAACCAGCTGATGATGCTGGCCACAATCGAGCCGGTCACGGTGTCGATGCGCTGGTAGGGGAGGTCCTCGGCGTGCGCGTTCTTCTCAACGACGTTGCTTTGCGCCAGGAAAATCATCCACGGCGCGATGGTGGTGCCGATGTTTGCCACCAGCACGCTAAAGTACGTGGGGTCGGTCGAGAAGCGCGGGATCAGCGTGGCGTTAAGGGCGTCGCCCCAATCGGGCCCCACCATGATGCCGGCCACCACGTAGGTGACAAAAACGCAGCTAATGGCCAGCAGGACCTTCTCGATGCGGTGGTACGAGCCGCTCATGGTGAGAAGCCAGATGGCCAGCGCCGCGGTGGGTACGCTCACGATGGCGGGGACGCCAAACAGAGCCAGTCCCGAGGCGATGCCCGCGAACTCAGAAAGCGTGACCGTGGTGTTGGATATCAAAAGTGCAAGCATTGCCAGGGCCGAGAGACGCACGCCAAACTGCTCGCGGATAAGAGACGCAAAGCCCTTGCCGGTGACGCACCCCATTCTAGCTGCGGTTTCTTGCGCCACAATTAGCAGCAGGCACATGACCGGCACAGTCCACAGCTGGCCAAAGCCAAAGTAGGCGCCCGCGCTGGAGTACGTGGCCACGCCGCCCGCGTCGGCGCCGGCCAAAGCCGCCACCATGCCGGGGCCCATTGCGGCCAGCACGCGCTTGGGGTCGAGCTTGCGGCGCTCGGGCTTGGCCGCCGCACCGCGGGTCGCAGCCCCGCCGGGCTTCACCGCTCCGCCGCGGCCCGCACCCGCGCCCTTCTCGCCCCCTGCTACCTGCATCTTCTCTTCGCTTGCCACGCTATGCCCCCAAGAAAACCGGGGCCAGCAGGGCAGCAGCGCCAAGGAACACCGCCAGCGCCACAACCATCGTGGTCACAGACAGCGAGAAACCCGACGTGTCCAGGTTCTTCTCGTCGCGCCTGCGAAGAACCAGCAGGTAGATCGGGCAAAGCAGGAACGAGACAAACACCGAGCAGGCCGCCGCGGCCAAACCAAGCGCAAGGCCGGGCAGCACGGAGGGCAAAGGCTCGGCCACGCGCAGGCTCTTCAAAGCCATGGAAGTTAAAACAATGATGCCCGCAACAACCACGCCCAGGCCCAGGCTCTTCACGGTGAAGCCCAGCATAGAGGGGGAGTCGTCGTCATCGGGGTCGTTTTGCAGGAAGAAGTTGGTGACGTAACTCATGGAGTCGTCGGCCATGACCAGCGCCGCCGGCAGCGCCGCGCCGCACAGCAGCAACAGCACCGAGTCCGCCCCCGCCGCGACCATGGGTGCCGCGGCCGCCAGGACCACCACGCCAATGACCCACAGCAAGAACCACGCGTTGCGGCGCAGCAGCCACACCAGGTCGCCGCCGTGGGCGTTCTCGTCGTCAGCCGTGGGGCCGCCGGCGATCTGCAGGTCCTCGGCGTGCTCTTCTTCCAGGACGTCCAGCGCGTCGTCGACGGTAACGATGCCCAGCATGTGGCCGTCGTCTGCCACAACGGGCATGGCCAGCAGGTTGTACTTGGCGATGTTCTCGGCCACGTCCTCCTGGTCGTCCTCGGGGCTGGCGGTGATGACCTCGTCGGTGCAGATGTCCTTAAGCACGGTCGCCGGGTCGGACACAATGATCGAGTTCAAGGTCACGACGCCGCTCAGCTTGTTGTCCTCGTCGGTGAGGTAGACGTAGCGCACGCTCTCGAAGTCGTCGTCCAGGCCGCGCAGCAGCTCAACGGCGTCGCCCACGGTGGACTCCTCGTCCAGCGCGGCAAACTCCGAGGTCATGATGCGGCCGGCCGTGTCCTCGCGGTAGCCCAGCAGCTGGCGAATGGCGCGCTGCTCCTGCACGCCCATCAGGCGCAGGAGCTTCTCGGCCTTGTCGTAGTCAAGCTCGCTCACCAGCTCGGCGGCGTCGTCGGGGTCCATCTCGGACAGCATGCTGGCGGCGTCGCGCTCGTTCATATTGCCCATGAGCTCGGCGGCCATCGCGTCGTCGTCGAACTCGGCCATGGCACCGGCGCGCTGCTCGTCGTCTAGCTGGGCAAACACTTGGCCGCGCAGACGCGGGTCCAGGCGCTCGATGATGTCGGCGATGTCGGCGGGGTGCATGTCGTCCAGCGTCTTGTGCGAGACGCTCAACTTCACGTTGGACAGGTCGCGCTCGACCAGGTCCATGTAGCTCCACGCGATGATCTTCTCGGGCAGCGGCTTGCCAAAGGTGCGGGCCAGGCGCAGGCCGATCTTCTCGACGGCGGGGGACAGCGAGCGCAGGATGCCGCGCGCGCCCACCTCGGCGCCAAGCAGGCGCAGCTGGGTGGAGTTGGTGTCCGACAGCTTGAGGTCGTTAACGCGCACGACGCGCATGCCACGAGTATCAACGATTTGCTTGTTCAAGATGTCGCGGGCGAGAAGAACCTCGTCGGGCTGCAGGTACGAGAAGCGAATCTCGACGGCCGTGACCTTGAGGTGGATTTCCTTCTCGTCGTAGGTGTCGACGTACTTGCGCCAACTGATCATCAACGGCGTGCGGCCGGGCCCACGAAAGGCCAGGCTGGTGACGCGCGGAAAAACTTCGCCGGTGGCAATGCCCAGGTCGGAGACGGTACCGATCTTCTCGCCGTCCGAGGCATACACAGGGTTTCCCATAAGCTGGGAGAGGTAAATCATTCGTGCTCCTTTGCCCATACGCGGCCCACGCGGGCCGACGCCGTTGCAGATGTGCGCCCTTTGGCGCGATGGAGACACGCCGCAGGGTTATCGACTGGCAGGTCGAGGTTTCATGAGGACCCTTCTCTTGCGGATAAGTTCGACTAACCGTAGTGCATTGTACACGAGCTAGCTGGGTTTTCTGACGGCGCGGCCGACCCTTACAGTGATGTGACATAAGTCGGTTTTGGGTGGCCGGCGGGCGCGGCGGCGAGCGCATCGGGGCGCGGCGTTCCGGCCGGCGGCGAGAAGATCTTCTCGCTAATTGACGAGGGCCCCGCAGGTCAAAGACCCGAGGAGCCCCCACTTTGGCAGCTGCCGCTGATTTAAGCAAAACAGTGCGAGTGCGCGGGTTCGCGATTTAAAGCCGCGCGCTCGTCTCTGCACAACTTCATGATTCCCGGCGGCACGGATTCTAAACCGGCGGGGATAAATCCTTCACGAGCCTTGGGGCATCCTGTGGAGAGGAGCGCCTCGCGGGTGCGCCCGCCGCGATTTTTGGGTACAGTAGTGGCTAGTGCGTTGAATGGGTTCGGGCGACGTCACACCTCGAACCTGGTCAGGACCGGGAGGTAGCAGCCATAAGGGGCCTCTGGCGGGCGCCCGTTCCCATTCAACGCACTGTTTGCAACCCCGCAGCTCGTCTGTGGGGTTGTGTTGTGTACGGACGCTTTTTGACGCGCGTCCAAAAAAGCACTTCTCGCCGTCCCCGCGAAAGGATGCCCATGGGCTTCATCGATTTCATCGTTACCCTGCTCAAAGACCCGCGCACCGCGATTGCCGGCTGGATCGCCGCCGGCCCCGTGATGGCGTACGGCTGCGTGTTTCTCATCATCTTCATCGAGACCGGCGTCGTGTTCTTCCCCTTCTTGCCGGGCGACTCGCTGCTGTTTGCCTCGGGTTTCTTTGCGCAGGGCGGCGGCTTTAACATCGTGGCGCTTCTCGCCGTGGCCTGGGTGGCCGCGATTTTGGGCGACCAGTGCAACTTCATGATCGGCCACTTCTTTGGGCAGCGGATCATTGCGTCGGGCAAGGTCAAGGCCATGACGCCCGAGCGCATCAAGAAGTCCGAGGATTTCCTGGACAAGTGGGGCCACCTGGCCATTTTCCTGGGGCGCTTCTTCCCGTTCATTCGCACGTTTGTCCCGTTTATCGCGGGCATGGGCGGCATGAAGTGGCACAGCTTCGTGCTGTTCAACGTCCTGGGCGGCATCACGTGGTCGACCCTGTTTACCCTGCTGGGCTACTTCTTTGGCGGCATCCCCTTTGTGCAGGAGCACTTTGAGCTGCTGATCGTTGGCATCGTCCTGGTCTCGGTCATCCCCACCATCGTGGGCCTGATCAAGGCCAAGCTGGCCAAGAAGTAGCGAGAAGGGCTTCTCGGCGCGGGGGTTCTCGGCGTCTGGACATTGGGCGCTACAAAATCGCCGACCGGGCGCAGCGGGAAGGGCTTTTTGCTACAAAAGTGCCGTTCGGGCGCTGAATTTGGGGTCATTTGCTACAAAAACGCGGCTCGGGCGCAAATTTCCAGCGCCCGAGCCGCGATTTTGTAGCGAGGCGGCGAGAAGGGCTGCCGAGCCTATGCCTACGCCTTTGCGTGCGCCTTGCCCTCGATGGCGTGGGCGACGTTGAGAAGGACCAGGCCAAGCAGGCTGGCGGCAACGCTGGCGACAAGGATCGCGCACTTGGCGGCCAGCTGCTCGGCGCCGTAGTCAAACGAGAGGCCCGAAATCAGGATGCACATCGTGAAGCCCACGCCGCCCAGCACGCCCACGCAGACCAGCTGGCCCCAGGTAGAGCCCTCGGGCAGCGGCGAGAAGCCAATCTTGACCAGCACCGTTGTGACGGCGACGATGCCCAGCGGCTTGCCAAGCACCAAGCCAAAGAAGACGCCCTGCGCCACCGGGTCGCCCAGGATGCTCGCCGGGTCGACGCCAACCACGCGCAGCTGAGCGTTGGCAAAGGCAAACAGCGGCAAGATGATGAAGTTCACCGGCGTGGCGATCGCGGTCTCGACGCGCTGCAGCGGCGGAGTCACGCGGTGCATGATGTTCTCGACGCGCTTGGCCGTGGCGGTAAAGCCGTGCTGGCCAAGAACGTGCATCTCGGGGTCGTAGGCGTCGTCAAGCTCGGCGCCGCGGGCCCCAAGCCAGTCCTGGACGTTTTCAAGTTTGATGTCGGACTTAACCGGCAGGAAGAAGGCGAGAATAACGCCCGCCAGCGTGGCGTGGACGCCGGACTGCAGCATGCAGGCCCACAGCACCAGTCCCAGCACAATGTACCAGCGCGCGTGATATACCTGCAGCTTGTTGAGCGCCCACAGGCCTACGCACACCGCGGCCGAGGCAATCAGCCACGGCACCGAGGGCGACTGCCCGTAGAACAGCGCGATCACGATGATGCCCAAAAGGTCGTCGGCAATGGCCAGCGTCGAGAAGAACACCTTGGCCGCGGGCGCCACCTTGTCGCCCGCAAGGGACATGATGCCCAGGGCAAAGGCGATGTCGGTCGCGATGGGGACGGCCCAGCCGTTGGTCGCTCCGCCCCAGTTAAGCAGGGTGTAGATGATCGCGGGCGCCGCCACGCCGCCGCACGCGGCCAGGATCGGCATCATGGCCTGGCGCGGGTTGGTCAAGACGCCGGCCGTGAGCTCGTACTTAAGCTCGATGCCCACAGACAAGAAGAAGATTGCCATCAGGAAGTCGTTGATAAAGGCCTCCAAGGTGATGCTTGCCACAAAGGGCCCCAGCGTGATGGCCAGGGGCTGCTCGAGAAGCTCGAGCACGGGGTAGTACGCATCGGTGTTTGCCACGATGACGGCGGCCACGGCAGCGGCCACCATAACGGCGGCGGCGATCGTTCCGTTGTGCGTGATGCGCTCGAGGCCCTTCTTGCGCTGGCAGCGCTTTGCCACAGCCGGCACCGCGACGATGGGGGAGAGGGGCGCCTCGGCCGCGCCGGCCCCGTTCTTCTCGCTAGTTTCCATTCCAACAACCTCCAAACCTGGGATTTCCTTCTCCCTTATAGCGCTAGTTGAGGCCGCTTCGCCCCAAAACGCCCGTAAAAGAACAACGCGTTTCGTGCTTCTCACAAGTTGTTTTCTCCCGGTAACGAACTGTTTCAGCGCGACCAGACGAATCACTTATCTGTCAACTTAATTTTGGCGAGCGAGCCAACCTGCCGGGTAAACGCACCATTTTTCCCGGTAAACGTGCGCGCAGGGCTTCTCGCCAACAAGGAAGGAAGCAAAAAGGAGGTAGATATGTTCAGTTCGGCTGACGTTACCTGGACGCTCGTCGGAGCGTTTTTGGTGTACTTCATGCAGGCAGGCTTCGCCCTGTGCGAGGCGGGCCTCACCCGCGCCAAGAACACGGGCAACATCTTGATGAAGAACCTGATGGACTTCTGTATTGGCACCCCGTGCTACTGGATCGTTGGCTTTGGCATCATGTTTGGCGGCACCGGTGCCCTCATTGGCAGCTTTGACCCGTTTATCCAGGGCAGCTACGACTTTGGCACTTTGCCTACCTGGGTCTACGCCATCTTCCAGACCGTCTTTTGCGCCACCGCGGCAACCATCGTCTCTGGCTCCATGGCCGAGCGCACCAACTTCAAGGCCTACGTCCTGTACTCGGCCATGATCTCTCTGGTTGTCTACCCCATCTCTGGTCACTGGATCTGGGGCGGCGGCTGGCTCTCTGAGCTGGGCTTCCACGACTTCGCCGGCTCCACCGCGGTCCACTTTGTGGGCGGCGTGACCGCTTGCCTGGGCGCTGCTCTTCTCGGCCCCCGCATTGGTAAGTACGGCAAGGACGGCAAGCCCCGCGCCATTCTGGGCCACAACATGACCGCCATGGCTCTGGGCGTCTTTATCCTGTGGTTCTGCTGGTTTGGCTTCAACGGCGGCTCCACCGTCTCGATGACCGGCGACGACGTCATGACCAACGCCGGTCTCGTGGTCTTCAACACCAACCTTGCCGCCGCCATGGCGACCCTCGCGGCCATGATCTTCACTTGGTGCCGCTACGGCAAGCCCGACGTGTCCCTCACCTTCAACGCCTCGCTCGCCGGCCTGGTTGCCATCACCGCCGGCTGCGACGTTATGGATCCCTTTGGCGCCGCCATCACCGGTCTTGTCGCTGGCATCCTCGTGATCCTCTCCGTCGAGTTCTTTGACAACGTGGCCAAGATCGACGACCCCGTTGGCGCCATCTCGGTCCACGGTGCCTGCGGTGCCTTTGGCACCCTGTGCGTCGGCCTCTTTGCCACCGACGGCGGCCTGTTCTACGGCGGCGGCGTGGCTAAGCTCGGTATCCAGGCTCTGGGTCTTGTCTCCGTCGCCGCTTGGGTCCTGGTGACCATGTTCATCGTCTTCAAGGTCATCGACAAGTTTGTTGGCCTGCGCGTCTCCGAGGAGATCGAGATCGACGGCCTGGACTTCGCCGAGCACGGCCTGCCCACCGCTTACTCCGGCTTTGCCATTAGCGACCCCACCTACGCCAACCTCGAGCTGGTGAACCCCTACGAGGGCACCGACCTGGGCGAGGACGACATCGACAAGGCCAGCGAGGCCAAGGTCAACGCCGCCGTGCCCGTCGTGGCCTCCCCCGTTGCCACCGGCATGCACAACATCAGCGTGTGCTGCAAGGCTTCCAAGCTCGATGAGCTCAAGGTTGCCCTCAACAAGGCCGGCATCACCGGCATGACCGTCTCCCAGGTCACCGGCTACGGCCTGCAAAAGGGCGCCGGCGAGAAGTACCGCGGCGTCGAGGTCGACGCTCGCCTGCTTCCCAAGGTCAAGGTCGAGATCGTGGTGGGCAACATCCCCTACCAGCAGATCGTTGACGTCATCAAGCGCGTCCTGTACACGGGCCACATCGGCGACGGCAAGATCTTTGTCTACGGCGTCGAGAAGGTCGTCAAGGTCCGCACCGGCGAGGAGGACCTTCTCGCCCTCACCGACACTGCGGAGTAGCGCGACGCGGGCGGTTTAGCGCACCTTCCCTGCGGGCGATACCTCGCTGCACTTTAGGGGCTTGTCTGATGCTCAACCATCAGACAAGCCCCTTTTTTGTGCCCGCGCCATCAGACAACCCAACAAACTGCAGCTGAAAAGGGCCAAAACCGTCAGACAAGCCCGATTTTTGCAGGTGGGATTCTGTGCCATAAACGGCGCCTGAAAACCGCTAAACTCAACACCATTTACGTGCCCGCGCGCCGTCCCAAGAGGAGGACCCCCATGAGACAAAACCCGCCCAAGCTGAGAAGACCCGGGCTTCTCGCCGCCGCCTTTGCGGTGGCAATGACCGCCCTGGTCTGCGCCCTTGCGCTGCCCACCGCCGCGTTAGCAGATGAGGATACAAGCACAACCTACGACTGCGCCAAGGTTGGATCTAAATCCTTTGACAACGAGCATCTCCAGGACGCTATGGACGAGGCCGCCAACAGCGACACTACTCTCGTCATGACGGTCGACTGGGACCTTAGCGGCGGGCTTTACGTGCCCGAGGGCAAGAAGGTCACCGTCGACATGGACGGCCACCGCATCGATGCCAGCAAGTGCCAAGTCTTTTCCGTACACGAAAAGGGTGAGCTGGTCCTGACCTCAAGCAAGAAGGCCACCTTCACGTACCGCGGCTACAGCAACGATGACGGCAAAGAGTACGACTACGAGGTGACGACCGGCGGCCTGATTACCAGCAAGAACGGCAGGGTTAATACAATCAGGGCAAGGGGCGGCGCTACCGTCACCTTGGACGGCGTTACCATCGCCGGAAGCATTGGCTGGAGCGGGAGCTCCGTCGACGACAACTCTGACAACGGCGACGGAGCGGTGTCGCTTGCGGGCAACACGACGCTCAATATGAAGAACGGCGCGTCGATCGAACACTGCAACGCGATAGACGGAGCCGGCGTTTGCGCTACCGGCGGCGGCGTCACCATCAACATGGACGCGTCGTCTATTTCCAACAACTGGGGCTCTACTGGGGGTCACGGCGGCGGAGTGCGCGTGCTTGATGGCGCCACCATCAAAATGACCAACGGTTCCCACATCGACAACAACCACGCCGGCGCCGGCGGCGGCATTTACTTTGCGGGGAGCAACGTCACGTTGACCGGCGACGGCACCGGCACCGTCTCGGGCAACAAGGCCGTCTACTCGTCCAGGACTACGGTCAAGAAGGACCAAAGCGGCGGCGGCATTCACGTGGCCGAGACGTCCGATAATAAGGATGGCAGCAGCCTGATCGAGAAGGTCACGATCACTAACAACTACTCCGCCTACGACGGCGGCGGCATCGAGCTGGACCACAAGAACACCAAGGTCAAGAACTGCACGATCAAGGACAACTGGTGCAAGTACGAGGGCGGCGGCGCCTACGTCTGCGACGACGGCAACACCTTCGAGAACTGCACCATCACCGGCAACTCCTGCAGCGTCGACAGCGGCGGCAACTACGAGGGCGGCGGCGTCTACGTCTGGCACAGCTACGACGTCGTGCTCAATGGCGTGTGCGTGATCAAGGGCAACAACCGTGGTTATAAGTCCGGCAATGCCGACGACGTCTTCCTGCGCGAGAACGGGGGCGGCTCGGCTAAGGCCTACATCACGGGCAGCCTGAAGGAGGGCTCGGCCGTTGGCGTGCGCACCGGCACCACGGGTGACCGTCGCATCGCGAAGAACTTCACGCCGGAGACCAAGGACTGCCTGTTCTACGACCTGTCCGGCTACTACGTGAGCTACGGCACCGACAGCGGCGGCGACGCCTGGCAGCGCCACACCACCAAGGAGTTCACGGCCAAGGTCGACGGCGAGAGTCAAGGTAAGTACCGCAACGGCAGCGCCGTCACCCTGGTGACGCCCGCGACCAAGGACGACAACAAGGTCTTCTGGTATTGGGATACCGACCGTACGACCGGTCTGCACCCCGTCGGCGACTACATCTCGGGCGACGCCCTGTATAACAATGTCCTTAACTTCACCATGCCGCAAAACGACGTCAACGCCATCCCTCGATATATTTACCGCGCCGAGAAGGTCGAGGTCAGGATCGACACCCCCGTCGCCGGTCAGGCCTTCCCCGCGACGGCCAAGGTGCGCCGCGACGACCACGGCTTTGGCGGCTACGGCTGGGCCACGGCGTCGATGACCTGGTACGAGGTCGACGGCGACACCAAGACCCAGGTCAGCGGCACGGCCAAGCCCGGGACTAAGTACCAGGCGACCATCTACTGCGCCAGCGACAAGAGCGTCCCCCTGTACTTCGACAAGAGCCTCAACTGGGGAACCACGACGGTCACGACCGGCAACTCCGATAAGGGATGCTACCCCGACAGCGCCCTGGTCGACTCCGCGACCGGCGCCCTGACCGTCGTCACGAACACGTATAAGACCGACGGCGAGAAGCCCGAGGACGAGGCCACGGGCGGCAAGGTCAGCGTCAAGATGGTCAACGGCGGGATCGAGGCCGGCTTGGGCGGCGGTAACTCCGAGGCCGTGGCCGTCGCGGCGCTTTCCGACGACGAGGCCGTGCCGCAGTCCGATGACCGCGCCGTGCTCGGCGAGTTCGACGTGTCCTGGACCGAGGGCGACGCCGACGTCGTCATCATCGCGCCCGCCAAGGCAGGCTACAACTTCTGCAACTGGGAGGGCGTCGAGGATAGCTGGGTCAACGACGACGTGGCCGGCACCGTGACCGTGCCCTTCGATGAGGTCGGCGACATCGACCAGCTCGTGGCCGTCTACACCCCGGTCGTGACCGAGGTGGAGATCGAGATGGACGAGCCCTCGCCCACGGCGGGCGCCACGCTGGCTACCAGCGTCAGCGCGCTCGTGCTCACGGGCTCCGACGGCAGCACATTCGACCTCGTCAAGGCCATCGATGACGGTGACCGCCCCGTCACTTGGTCGCCCGAGTCTGAGAACGGCAAGGCGGGCTTCTCCACTGCCTACACCGCGCTGATCGACCTGGCCGACGCCGAGGGCCTCGAGGGCGTCGACCAGGTCCTCTCCGCTAATGCCACCATCAAGGTGACCGCCGCCGCGGGTGTGACCGACCCCGAGGTCGAGGCCTCCGGCTTCACGGTGGTCGACGGCAGGCTTTGCCTGGCTGTTTCCTTCGCCGCGACCCGTGACCTCAAGGCGACGGGCGTCGAGCAGCCCCAGGCCGTCGAGGTGTCCTTCGAGGACGCCGCGGCCGGCGACTGGCAGCTTCCCAAGACCGTCGAGGTCAAGCTCGAGAACGGCGAGGTCGCCGAGGGCGACGTCGAGTGGGAGGCCGTCGAGGGCTTCAACGCCGGCGCGACGACTGCGCAGGAACTGCAGGTCAAGGGCGCGGTCACCCGCGTCGCCTATGACGGCGACCTGGACACCGAGGGCCTCGACCTCGGCGTGTCCGTGACCGTCAAGGTCGCCGCGCCCGCGTCGGACGACTCCAAGACCGACGACGACACGACCAAGACCGAGACCACCACGACCACCGAGACCAAGAAGGCCTCGAAGAAGGGCACCCCCGCCACCGGCGACGCGTCCTTCACCGGCGCTGCGGCCCTTCTCGCCGCCGCAGCCGTCTGCCTGGGCGCCGCGCGCTTCTCTCGCCGTCGCTCCTAAGCGGTAGATAAAGCTCCAACCTATAAAACCCGCCGTTCTCTGTGCAGAGAGCGGCGGGTTTTCGTATCCCGCGTACTTGCCGCTTCACGAAGTCGCGAAATGTGGTGTCTTGTACGGATTTGCCCAGTAGCCAAGCGATTTTGCTTTGCGCCAACTGGGCAAACGTCACCCAAAACGGGTGGTCTACTCGCTAAAACCAGACAAGACACCACATTTCGCGATTTCGTGTCTGCGGCATCCTGCGCCTACCCCTCCAGCGGGATCATGACATCAAGCGCAAAGGTGTCCTCGCCGGCCGCAATCGAGAAGGTCCCGCCGTACTTCTTGGCAATGGCCTGCATCGACCGGGTCCCAAAACCGTGGTTGACCTGGTCTTCTTTGGTCGTAACGGGCAACCCGTCGTCGCCCAGCTCCCGCGGGCCCGCGCAGTAGTTCTCCACGTGGATGCTCGCGCAGCCCATGACCCGCCGCACGACCAGCGTGATCGAGCGCCGCGCCGCGTCGTCCAGCTCGCCCACAGCCTCGATTGCGTTGTCCAACGCGTTGCCAAACAGCGAGTAAATATCGGCCGCGGCCACGCCGCCCAGTGCCTCGCCGTCGGCGATGCAGGTCAGCGTGATGTGGCGGCTCTCGCATAGCAGGCGCTTCTCGGTCAAAATCGTGTCCAGCGCCTGGTTGCCCGTTTGCACCGAAGAGTCGTACATCCGCACGGTGCGCGCCAAGTCCTCAAGCACCGCACCGTCGACCGCTGCCCCGCCGCTGCTCAAGGCGCGAATCTGGTGCCGCAGGTCGTGGCACTTGATGTTGATTGCCTCGATGTTTTGCTGAGAAAAGCGCAGCTGGCGGTCGTGCTCGGCGAGTAGCCGCTCGGTGACCTCGCGCTCGTGCTCAAGCCGCGACCTAAAGAGCATTTGGTACTCGGACCACATGACGCTCACACAGGCCAGGCCGTGCAGAGCGCGCAAAACAACGCTCAGTCCAAGCGGTATCCCGCTGCCGTCCAGCGCCTTGATGACCACGTCAAAGCCAATAATCGCCAGGCTTACCATGGGCATCATGACCAGCATGCCGCGGTTGCCCAGCTGCGCCAGGTCCTCGTGGTCGATCCGGCGGGCAACCAGCAGGTAACAGCTGCCGTAGACAACGCCCAGCGCCAGCGCGTTGCTTACCAGGTAGACCCCCGGCGCCGAGGGGTCGATGCCAACAAAGCGCTGCACCGTGGCCGCAAGCTCGGCGACGCCCGTGGCCAGGTTAGACACGGTGTAGCCCGCCGTGGTGCAAAACAGCGCCGTCCAGGCCGAGGCCTCGAACAGCACAAGAAACCCCGCGTAGCTTAGGACCAAAAGCAGCGAGAAACACGCGTAGATGGCCACGTAGTACCAGCCAACAGAAGGCGCCGCAATATCGAACAGCCACAGGAAAATCACCAAGTAAACGCAGGTCAAAAGGGCAATGACCGTCACGGTTCGCAGGGCAAAGCGCGGCTTTTTGGGCACGCGCCAAGAAAAGAGAAGAACCCCGCCAAACAAGCGGGCCAGCATGAAGATAAAGACCACGATGAGGTGCCACGGCTCGCCCAGGGCGATGTCGGTGCCTAAAAACACGCCGTCCGTCTGGCCCATTAGATGCTCCCGCCCGCAAAACGTGAGAAGGCCGTCATGGCCTCGGCCTTGCGCGAGCGCGAGATGGCCAGCTCGGTGCCGTCGCTCATCGTGACGGCCGCGCCCGTGACCCGCGTGATGTGGGCCATGTTGACGATGTAACCTGCGGCGATGCGGCAAAAGCGCGCGGCGGGCAGCTCCTCTTCCACAGCCTTGAGCGACCCGCGCATGCGCAGCGGCTCGGCCTCGCCGGCCACGTGCCAGTACAGGTCGTGCTTGATGATCTCGACAAAAATCACGTCGCGCTGGGCAACAACGCGCAGGCCAGTGGCCGTGGGCAGCGTCACGCGGGCTCCGTCGTTTCTCGCCATCACGCGAAGCGCTCGGCCCATGCGCAGGGCAAAGTCCTGGTAGCTCACGGGCTTCACCATGAAATCCAGTGCGTTTACCGAGTACCCGCGCACGGCATACTGCGCCAGGTCGGTGACAAAGACGATGGGCGTGACCTCGTCGGTCTGGCGGATGATCTGGGCGGCCTCCATGCCATTGATGCCCGGCAGGCCAATGTCCAAAAAGTAGATGTCGCAGCTGCGGTGGCCCGAGCTTTCCAGCAGCTCAAGGGCACTGGTTAGGACCTCGGTGGAAAACTCGACGCCCGAGGCGGCGCCAAAGCGGGCCAGGTGGTTGCGCAGGGTATTGGCCGCCTCGCGGTCGTCCTCCACGATGATCGCCTTGTACATGCCGGTCCCTCCGCCCGTTTTATCGCACAGCGCGCCCAAGCCAACCTGCCTGCGGCGGCCCGCTCGCGCGTCTCCAACTAAGTCACCCTCAGCGCATTTTAAGTCAACCGCCCCCGTGCCCGCCGCCCGGCCCGTAGAGTTTCTGCCGACGTTAGATTGCGGGACCAGGCTCGGTCCGCGCCGCTCCCGGCCCCGCTGTGACAAACGGCGGCGAGAAGGTCTTCTCGCCAGCCACGGGAAGAAGGGAAGAGAATGGAAAAGGAGAAGAAAGCGCGCGTGCCACGTCGCCCCAACAGGCCTTTGTTGGTTGTTGTGTGCTTGCTGATGGCGGTTATCGTCGCGCTCAACGTGGCGTTTTGGGGATTTCTTTCCCCGCACCTGGACATCGTTGACGTCTTTACCAAGGTGACCGACACCACCAGTGAGGAGTGCCAGACGGCCAGCGCCGCCACGGCCGCCCTTACCGAGGAGGTCGAGGCCGAGGGCATCGTCCTTCTTAAGAACGACAACAACGCGCTGCCGCTGGGCGGCTCTGCCAAGGTAAACGTCCTGGGCTCCACCGCGGGCAACAACTTTAGCTACGGCGGCACCGGCTCGGGCTCGGGCGACGAGGCCTCCAACGTGAGCTTCTACCAGGGCCTGGCTAATGCCGGCATCGAGGTCAACCCCGATCTCAAGAGCTTCTACGACAACAGCGCCGCCTCGGCCATCGACTACGGCCTGGTTGGCACCGACTGGAACCTCTACGAGCTGCCGCAGTCCAGCTACGACGAGGGCTGGGCCGCCGACGCCCGCGCCTACTCCAGCACGGCCATCGTGGTCTTTACCCGCAAGGGCGGCGAGGGCACCGACCTTCCCACCGACATGGCCGACTACCAGGGCTCCGAGGCCGGTCGCAGCTACCTCGAGCTGACCCCCAACGAGGAGGACCTTCTCGCCGTTGCCAAGGCCAACTTCGACCGCGTCGTGGTGGTTCTCAACAGCCCCAACGCCATGGAGCTGGGCTTTCTTGAGGACGAGGGCATCGACGCGGCCCTGTGGGTGGGCACCGTGGGCGCCACCGGCTGCAACGCCATCGGCAACGTGCTGACCGGCGCCGTCAACCCCTCGGGCAAGACGGTGGACAGCTTCCCGTACGCCGTGGAGTCGGCTCCCAGCTACTACAACTTTGGCGGGCGCGACTACACCAACACGACGTACACCAACTCGGCGTTGTTCGCGGGCACCGGCGACGCGGCCAGCGGCGCCGACAACTACCACTACGTGGAGTACCAAGAGGGCATCTACGTGGGCTATCGCTACTACGAGACCGCCGCGGCCGACGGCTTCATCGACTACGACACCACGGTCCAGTACCCCTTTGGCTACGGTTTGTCCTACACCACGTTTGACCAGACCCTGGACTCTGTGACCGACGACGGCACCACCATCACCGCCAAGGTGACCGTGACCAACACCGGCACCGTGGCCGGCAAGCAGGTGGCCGAGATTTACGTTGCCGCGCCGTACACCAAGGGCGGCATCGAGAAGAGCTCGGTGGTTCTCGCCGGTTTTGACAAGACCAAGTTGCTTGAGCCGGGCGAGTCCCAGACCCTGAGCATCAGCTTTGCCCGCGAGGATATGGCCAGCTACGACTACACGGGCGTCAAGGCCTCCGGCGGCGCGTACGTGCTTGAGGCCGGCGACTACGGCATCCAGCTGCAGACCGACTCGCACCACGTGGTGGCGAGCCAGACCGTGCACGTGGACGCCGACGTCATCTACAACGACGACAACGACAGCAAGCGCGACAGCGATGACGTGGCCGCGACCAACCTCTTTGACGACGTGAGCTTTGGTGACGACCTGGTTTACCTGAGCCGCGCCGATTGGGCGGGCACCATGCCCACCGAGGTCTCGCCGCTGACCAAGGAGGCCACTGCCGCCCAGGTAGAGGCCCTGACCAACCCCGCGCCCCTGGACAACTCCGAGACCCAGGACATCACCACCGGTGCCAAGAACGGCCTGACCCTGGCTGATATGAAGGGCCTGGACTACGACGACGCCAAGTGGGACGACCTTCTTGACCAGGTGAGCCTGGGCGAGATGGAGGTCCTGGTGGGCAACGCCGGTTGGCTCACTACCTCGATTGAGAGCGTGGGCAAGCCTGCCCTCACCGAGTGCGACGGCCCCAACGGCATCAACAATTTGATGGTTGGCGTAAACGGTACGCAGCTTACGGGCCAGTCGGTCCTGGGCCAGACGTGGAACTGCGAGCTGGCGGCCCGCCTGGGCGAGGTCTTTGCGGCCGAGGCCAAGGCCTACGGGATCTCTGGCCTGTACGCGCCCGCCGTCAACATCCACCGCAGCGCGTTTGGCGGCCGCAACTACGAGTACGTCTCTGAGGACGGCCTGCTTTCTGGCAAGGTGATCGCCGCCGAGGCCAAGGCCATCCAGGACAACGGCGTCTACTGCTACGTCAAGCACTTTGCCGCCAACGACCAGGAGACCCACCGCAGCGACGGCGGCCTGGTGACCTGGTTCAACGAGCAGGCCTTCCGCGAGATTTACCTGCGCCCCTTCGAGATCATCGTTAAGGAAGCGGGCAACACGGGCATGATGAGCTCGTACAACCGCCTGGGCACCACGCCCGCGGCCGAGAGCTCGGCATTGTTGACCGATGTCCTGCGCGGCGAGTGGGGCTTCCGCGGCGCCGTGGTCACCGACTGCACCATGGCCGCGGCGACCTCTGACGTCAACCGGAGCCTCCGCGCGGGCAACGACCTCAACCTCAACTTCCTGCAGGACCTGCAGATGACCGCTGACACTACCGATACCGCCGCCGGGCACCAGGCGCTTCGCCGCGCCACGCACAACGTGCTGTACATGGTGGCTAACTCCGACGCGTTGGAGACCGCGACGAGTGGCCTGGCCGGCACGATCAAGGGTGTCTTCACCGGCTTTGACGTAGTGTTTGTTGCCCTGATGACGCTGTACTTCTGGCGCCGCCACGTAGGCATGGTGCGCTGGCGCGAGGCCGGCAAGCCGCAGGGCTGGCTCTCCCGCAAGCTTCACGGGGAGAAGTAAGGGGTAGCTCGGGCCTTCGATCGCCCTTAGATACTCGTAAACCCGTCGTTCTCTGTAGAGGGAACGGCGGGTTTTTGTGTTTTGATGCAGGGCTGCGATTTCGTTCCATGAAGCCCGCCAACCCTCCAAGTGCCCGGCCAAACCCACTAGAATGGCAGGGTCAAACCTCGCAGATTGGAGCGCGCATGGACGCGGTTGTTCTGGTGTTTCTTGGTGTCTCGGCGGCGTGTTCGCTGGTAGCGGCCGCAATGGCGCTGCTTTCGCAAAAGCGTGTGGCCGCCCTGGAAGAGGGCCAGCGCCAGGACCGCGCCCTCAACAAGACGCACTTCGACGCGGTGAACACCGCCTTGGCCACGGCCGACCAGCGCCTCGAGGCCAAGATCGACGCCTCCCGCCGCGAAACTGCCGCTGCTCTGCAGCAAAACACCTACACCGCCGAGGCCAAGCTCGACCGCATCCGCGACACCGTGGACACCAAGCTCGAGAAGATCCGCGAGGACAACAACAGCCAGCTCACCGAGATGCGTGCCACGGTGGACGAGAAGCTCTCGCGCACCCTTAACGACAGCCTGGCCCGCTCGTTTTCGCAGGTCAACGAGCAGCTCGAGGCCGTCTACAAAGGCCTGGGCGAGATGCAGGCCGTGGCCCAGGACGTCGGCGGCCTAAAGCGCGTGCTGTCCAACGTCAAGACCCGCGGTATCCTGGGCGAGGTGCAGCTGGCCGCCATCCTGGGCGACATCCTCACCCGCGACCAGTACGACCAAAATGTTGCCACCAAACCCGGCAGCAACGACCGCGTTGAGTTTGCTGTCAAGATCCCGGTCGAGGACGGCACCATCTACCTGCCCATCGACGCCAAGTTCCCCGGCGATGCCTACGACCAGCTGCGCGATGCCCAAGAATCCGGCGAGAAGGACGCGGTCGACGCCGCCCGCAAGGTGCTGGAAACCCGCATCAAGGCCGAAGCCAAGGACATTTGCGAGAAGTACATCAGCGTGCCGCAGACCACCAACTTCGCCATCATGTTTTTGCCGTTTGAGGGCCTCTACGCCGAGGTCGTCGACCATCCCGGCCTGCTGGAATGCTTGCAGCGCGACTACCACGTCAACGTCGCTGGTCCCTCCACGATGGCCGCACTTCTCAACAGCTTGCAGATGAGCTACCAGACCCTGGCCCTCCAGCGCCGCGCCGACGAGATCGCCCAGGTCCTGGCCGCAGTCAAGGCCGAGTTCCCCCGCTACCAGGCCGAGCTCGAGCGCGCCTTGAAGCAGCTCGACACCGCCCGCGGCACCGTGAGCAACATCATCACGACCCGCACCAACGTGATCAATCGCAAGCTCAAGGACGTTACGGCAATGGAAGACCCCCAGGAAGCAGATCGCCTGCTTGGCCTGGGGGACTTGGGGGGAACCGAAGATTAGCTGGGGCTGCTGCTGGAGCAGGTGGCGAGAAGCCCGCCGCGGACGCGGGGCCGCCGCCCGGCGCTACTCCTCCAGCGCCGCGCGCCCGTAGGCGTCGGCGGCCAGCATAGCCGCGGCGACCTTCTCGGGCGTGACCTCAAACGGCATGTTGTGCAGTGTGTCGGCGTCCGAGCAAGCCAGCTTGGCGACCTCAAGCACGCGCTCGTAGCTGGCGTCCTCGACGCCCAGCTGCGCAAACGTGACGGGCAGGCCCACTTCGACGCAGAAGTCCAGGACCTCGTAGAGCTCCGGCGCGTTCTCCAAAACCAGCTGGGTCAGGGTGCCAAAGGCGACCTTCTCGCCGTGGTAGTAGGCGTGGGTCTCTTCCATGGCGGTCATGCCGTTGTGAATCGCGTGGGCGCCGGCCAGGCCCGCCGACTCGAAGCCCAGGCCCGAGAGCAGGGTGTTTGCCTCGATGACCTTCTCGACAGACTCGGTGCAGGCCCCGGCCTCAAGCGCCAGCTTGGCCTTGACGCCGTCGCTCATGAGGGTGTCGTAGCACAGGCGGGCCAGGGCCATCGCGGCGCCGGTCACCTTGCCGCCGGCACAGGTCCCGGCGTCGGAGCGCGTGCAGGCGCGGGCCTCAAAGTACGTGGCCAGCGCATCGCCCATGCCAGATACCGTCAGGCGCACGGGCGACTTGGCGATGACCTCGGTGTCCATAAGCACCAGGTTGGGGTTTTGCTTAAAGAACTGATACTCCTTGAACTGGCCGTCGTCGGTGTAGATAACCGAGAGGGCCGAGCAGGGCGCGTCGGTCGCGGCGATGGTGGGAACGATAACCACGGGCAGGTCAACGGCTGCAGCAACGGCCTTTGCAGTATCAAAGATCTTACCGCCGCCCAGGCCCACGACGACGTCTGCGCCGCAGTTCTTAAGCACGGCCACCAGGCGGTCGATCTCGGCCTGAGAGCACTCGCCGTTGAAGTTGTCGTAGACCAGCTCGGCGCCCGCGGCGGCAAAGCTCGCGTCCACGCGCTCGCCAAAGCGCTTGAGGCCGCCCGCAGATATGATGACCAGGGCTTTGTTACCGTAGACCTTGGTGTACTCGCCCAGGCGGTCAAGCTCGCCGGGACCCTGAAGGTACTTGCTGGGGCTAATGAAAACGCGTGCCATGCTCATGTCCTCTCGCTGGCGGGTGGAGTGAAAAGCCCCTCGCTTTTCACACAATCACCAGGGAGTATTCCCGCCCCTCGCGCAGTCGCCCGCACCCTGCTCGGTAAGGGACGTTTTTTCTCGGCAGGCGGCAGGTCATGCACCGAGAAGAAAATCAGTTTCTTGCCAGCAAACAGGGGAAAGTGCGCTACTTTTACTGCCCCAACTGCGACAGGAGCGATCTTGAGTATGACGCCCGCAATTCTGAACCCAAGTATTTTCGTTGCAAGCATTGCAATCACCGCTTCTACAAGAAAGATAGCCACGGCTACAGCGTTGGTTCTGGCTGGTAAGTAGGCGCGCACCGTTTCTTGAGGGACCTCGATGGCTCCTCGTCGATTGGCGGCGACTGGTAGCTGCCGCACGGTCTTCTCGCCATCTCTTCTAATTTCCTGTGTTAAATCATGCGCCCCAGTGTTTCTGATCTGGGGCGTTTTGGACGCTTAAAGCTGCAGCGGGTTAGAATTTCCGCGCAAAAGAGGCGTATTACCCACAGGAAGGGGAGAAATATGAACATCACCAGAAGGAACTTCGCCGCCATCAGTGGCCTGGCCGCCGCGTCTGCCGTTCTTGCCGGCTGCGGGTCTAGCTCCAGCAGTTCCAGCACCAGCGGCTCTAGCTCCAGCACCAGCGGCTCCAGCTCCAGCTCCAGCAGCGGCTCGGGCTCCGCGTCCTACAAGATCGGCGTCGTCCAGCTTACCGAGCACGCCGCCCTCGACGCCGCCAACGAGGGCTTTGTCGAGGCCGTCGAGGCATCGGGCCTCTCGGTTTCGATCGACCAGCAAAACGCGCAGAACGACCAGTCCGCCTGCCAGACCATCGCGTCCAAGTTCGTGGGCGACGGCGTCGACCTGATTTTTGCCATCGCGACCCCGGCCGCCCAGGCAGCCGCCGCTGCGACCTCCGACATCCCCATCGTGGGCTCTGCCATCACCGATTACGCTGCGTCTGGCCTGGTCAAGGACAACGACAAGCCCGGCACCAACGTCACCGGCTCCTCTGACCTCACCCCCGTTGCCGAGCAGCTCCAGATGATGCAGAAGGTCCTGCCCGACGTGAAGAAGGTCGGCCTGCTGTACTGCTCGGCCGAGTCCAACTCCGACATCCAGATCGCTACCGCCAAGGAGGAGCTCGACGCCATCGGCATCTCCTACGAGGAGTACGCGGTCTCTAGCTCCAACGAGATCCAGTCCGTCGTCGAGTCGGCCGTGGGCAAGGTCGACGCCCTCTACGCGCCCACCGACAACACCATCGCCGCGGGCGCCGCGCAGGTTGGTCAGATTTGCAAAGAGAACAAGCTCCCGTTTATCACCGGCGAGGAGGGCATGTGCGAGGCAGGCGGCCTCTTTACCCTCTCGATCAACTACAAGGACCTGGGCAAACTTGCCGGCGAGATGGCCGTCAAGATCTTGAAGGGCGAGTCCAAGCCCGCCGACATGCCCATCGAGCACCTCTCGACCGACGAGCTTGTCGTGGTGAAGAACGACGAGATGGCCGAGGCCATCGGCGTCGACCTCTCTGCTCTGGACGCTTAAATCCGCGCAGGTAAACGACCTGTTTTGCGGGCATGCGACCCTTAGCCGGGCTGCGCATGCCCGCTTCCTAGTAAGAAGGAGCGCACATGCTCATCGCACTTCAAGGCGCCGTGTCCCAGGGCATCCTCTGGGGTCTTCTCGTCCTGGGCGTCTTTATCACCTTCCGCCTGCTGGACATCCCCGACATGACGGTTGACGGGTCCTTTGCCCTGGGCGGCGCCACGGTGGCCGTCCTGGTGGTCAACTTTGGCGTCGACCCGGCGCTGGCCACCGTCTGCGGCATGCTGGCCGGAGGCGTGGCGGGCGCCGTCACGGGCATTCTCACCACGGTCTTCGAGATTCCGGCCATTCTCGCCGGCATCCTGACCCAGATCAGCCTGTGGTCCATCAACCTGCGCATCATGGGCAAGTCCAACACGCCGCTTTTGGCCAACGACACGATCTTCTCTAAGGTGGCCGACCTCACGGGCCTGCCGCAGAGCACCGTGGTCACCATCATCGGAGCCATCCTGGCCGTCCTGGTGATTTGGGCCCTGTACTGGTTCTTTGGCACCGAGATCGGCACCGCCCTTCGCGCCACCGGCAACAACGAGCACATGATCCGCGCGCTGGGACAAAACACCAACGCCACCAAGATGATCGCTCTTATTTTGTCCAACGCGCTGGTGGGCCTCTCGGGCGGCCTCATTTGCCAGAGCCAGAAGTACGCCGACATTGGCATGGGCACGGGTGCCATCGTCATTGGCCTGGCCGCCATCGTCATCGGTGAGGTGCTGGGCCGTCTGCTGCCCGGCGGCCTTACCAAGTTTGGAGCACGCCTGGTTGCCGCCGTCATTGGCTCGATCGTTTACTTTTTGATTCGCGCCATCGTCTTGCAGCTGGGCATGGACGCCAACGACATGAAGCTCCTCTCGGCCATCATCGTGGCGCTGGCCCTGTGCGTCCCGGTCGTGATCGAGAAGCACCGCCTGCGCGCGTCCTACACGAAGGGGGATGAGTAGCATGCTTAAGATCTCGCATGTGAAGAAGACCTTCAACCCCGGTACCGTCACCGAGAAGCGCGCCTTGGCGGGCGTCGACCTCACCTTGAACGACGGCGACTTTGTCACCGTGATTGGCGGCAACGGCGCCGGCAAGTCCACGCTGCTCAACATGATCGCGGGCGTTTACCCGCTGGATTGCGGCGTGATTGAGCTGGACGGCGTCGACATATCGCGCATGAGCGAGTCGCAGCGCGCCAAGTACCTGGGCCGCGTGTTCCAGGACCCCATGCGCGGCACCGCGGCCGACCTGCAGATCGCCGAGAACCTGGCCCTCGCAAAGCGCCGCGGCAAGAAGCGCGGCCTGGCCTGGGGCATCACCAAGGAAGAGAAGGCCGAGTACCCTGAGCTTCTCGCCACCTTGGGCCTGGGTCTGGAGACCCGCATGAACGCCAAGGTGGGCCTGCTCTCTGGCGGCCAGCGCCAGGCGTTGACGCTGCTTATGGCCACGCTGACCGACCCCAAGCTGCTGCTTCTTGATGAGCATACCGCCGCCTTGGACCCCAAGACGGCCGCCAAGGTGCTTGAGCTTACCGAGAAGATCGTCACCGAGCGCAAGCTCACGGCCCTTATGGTCACGCACAACATGAGCGACGCGATCAGCCTGGGCAACCGCCTGATCATGATGGCCGACGGTCACATCATCTATGACGTCGAGGGCGAGGAGAAGAAGGCCCTCACCGTCGCCGACCTGCTGCACAAGTTCGAGGAGGCCAGCGGCGAGCAGTTTGCCAACGACCGCATGCTGTTGGGTTAGCGGCCCGGCTTTGCCCGGCGTCCCGCGCCTGCCCGAACCAACCAAGCCCGGCCCCGCACTCCGCGGCACCGGGCTTTTTCGTACCATCATGCGAATCGAACCTAAATCAGTACCAAATAGAGTACTCAATCAGGTACTCTATAATCATCAATTCGCGCGTCACAAGGAGTCGCCATGACCGCAATCTATTCATCCGCCGCCCTCAAAACAAAGCAGCGCGAAATCAAGGACGCCGCGCTCAACGAGGTCGTTCACATCACCGAGAATGGCAACGGCGCCTTTGTGTTTTGCTCCGAGGCACTGTTCGAAGAAAAACTGCGCGAGACTGCCGAGCAAGCGGCTTATGAGGAGCGCATGCGTGCGATCATCGAGCGCGGCCGTGCCGATTATGCGTCGGGCCGCTTCGTTGAGGGCACGGACGCCGCGTTGGTGGCCATCGAGCAGAGAAGAGCCGCCCGTGGCTAGGATGATTTATACCGAGGGTTTTCTCGACGATGCATCGTACGTCTATTCTCCCCGTGTTCAGGACGACCTTGCGAATGCCCTGCGTTCTATCGAGTCTTTTCCCCGTATTGGGTCCTCCGCCGTGCCCGCTTCGATAAAAGAGCAGTTTGGCACTGGTGTCCTTAAGGTCATCGTCAAGCCGTTCGACCTGATTTACGAGTACGACGAAGAAGCCGACACCGTCGTGATATACGGCTTGATTCCGTTCCGAGCCGCGCGTTAGGTTACCCGCCGGAAGCCACACCAAAATCCCCTGCATTTCATGCCAGATTTGGGGGCAAAAATGGCATGGAATGCAGGGGATTATAGGTAGGCGCCTCGGTGCGGCGCCCGCTCCGCTAATACCGAGCCGTTTGCGCGTTGACGATCTGCATCGCCACGCCGTCTTCCATCACCTTGAAACCAAAGCGCTGGTAGAAGGCGGCGTTTTTGCTCTCCTCGGGCATGACCTCGATGTAGAGGTAGTCGCGGTAGTGCTCCTTGACCGCCTCAATCATTCGGCTGGCGATCCCCTGGCCGTGATAGGCCGGGTCAACCAAAACGTAGTGCACGTACGCGGTAAGCTCGCCGTCGTCCAGCGCGCGCACCAGGCCAACCAGCCGCTCGCCGTCCCAGGCGCTGATCACCAGCGACGACCCCATAAGCGCGCGGTGCAGCCGCTGCGGGTACTGCCCAGAGACCCATCCCACAGACAAAAAGAGCTCCTCGACCTGCTGGGCCGAGAAGCTCTTCTCGCATGTGAGGCGAATGCCCGACAACTAAAGAACCTCGTAGAAGCGGATGTCGGGGTCGGCGGCCCAGGTGGGCTGCAGGCCGGGGGCGACCTTCTCGGTGAAGAGCGGGGTCTGGAGATAGGCCTTGGCGTGCTCCATCGAGTCGAAGCCGTGGATCACCTGGACGTCCTCGTCGCGGATCAGGCACTCCTTGGTGAGGGCGCCCTCGACCTCGTCCAGGAAGGGCTGGCGGTAGGTGTTGTAGACCTCGGCCGCGGCGGGGCGGTTCTGGGGGTTGATGGTCATGATGACCTGAAGATAAGCCTTGACCTGCATGTTGTTCTCC
>CAVKOL010000001.1:46682-55278 GCA_963658035.1 Bacteroidaceae bacterium | reverse complement strand
GATGCCGTTGATGGGCGTGCGGATGTCGTGGCTCATGCGCTGGAGGAACTCGGTCTTGGCGGTGTTGGCGGCCTGGGCCTGGCGGGCGGCCTCGGCCAGGCCCAGCGAGTACTCGCGCTCGCGCTCGACGCTTTGGGCCAGGTACTTGCGCTCGTTCTTGCGGTTTTGCGAGACGGCCACCACAAGCAGCGCCGCATAGAGGACAAAAGCGATACCCGCCGAGGTCGCGGCCGTCGAGAAGAGGTCGCCAAAGGGCTCGAAGATGTAGATGTAGTAGTCGCGGGCGTGCGTCATGGCGCCAACGTAGACGCCAAACGAGCCGCTGACGATGCCCAGGTCGCCCGCCTGGCCGTGGGCCTTGAGGGCGTCCACGATCGCGAGGGCGGCGCTGGAGAGGCCGCCATCGGCACCCGTCGTGAGCTCGGTGTTGTTTGAGGCAACGACCTTGCCGTCGCTCTCAAGAACGATGGTGCCGTTCTCCTTGGACATGTAGCCGTCCAAGAGGGACTGCTGCGTCAGGCTGTACTTGTTGGCAAAGGCCGCGCCCGTGTGGTAGAAGGTCATCGCGATGCCGGGCGCGTCGGTGCGACAGGCGGCGGCAAGGTCGACGAAGGAGCCGTCGGCCAGCTTGATGCGCGAGGCGTAGACCTTCTTGGGGTAGCTGGCGATGTCGGTGATGGCGTCCTTAGAGATCCACTCGGCCAGGGTGTCTGCCGTGACCTCGGCGTCTGCGGAGTACTGGGCCTCGACGGCGCCCGTGGCGTCGCAGACAATGACGCCGGTCATGCGCAGCTCGACGGCGTAGCTCGCAAGGGTGCCCTGCGAAAGGTCGCCGCCGTCTTCCTCGAGGTTGCGGGCCAGCTGGCTGGCGTTTTCCAGCGCGCGCAGGACGCTCTTGGAGGTGTTGGCGGTGTTGTAGGACTCGTACACCAGCGTCTGGCGCTCGATGTAGTCGATGGTGCGCAGCACGCGGGCCGAGGCGGCGTTGTAAGAGGACTGGTAGCCGGCGTACCCCGCGATAAGCGAGACGATCAGGCCGGCGAGAAGGGCCAGCAGCCAAAAGCGCGGGCCGTGCCAGGCGGCGGGCTGAGGTGCGGCGGCACCGGCGGTCGTGGTCGCAGCGGCACCGGCGGGCGCGGCGTTGCGGGGGCGGGGGTCGTTAGCAGTCACTGGCGTCGACCCCCAGGTATTTCTCGGCGTCATCCATGTACTTCGAGTAGCAGGCAAGCAGCGTGCCGTCGGCGTGCATGGCCGAGAGGGTCTCGTCCAGCTGCTTTGCGATGCCCGTGGGGTCGTCCTTGATCATGGCGTAGCCCAGCGAGACGCTTTGGATGGGCTCCTCGATGATGCGGTAGTCCACGCCGTAGTCGCTCATGTACTGCTTGATCGACTCCTCGTGGGCGGCGATCGCGTCGACGTACCCCTTGCCCAAAAGCGGGAAGATGAGCGAGCGGTCCTCGATGCAGTAGAGGGAGTGGATTTCACCCACATCGGGGTTAAGCTGCTTTAAGAAGATCGTCTCGGGCTTGGTGGTGGACTGGACGGCCACGACCTTGTCCTTGAGGTCTGCCAGGGTATAGATGTCGCTTTCGGCCGCGACCGCCACCGACTGGTTGCTGGTGGCGTAGGGGCCGATCCAAGAGTAAAGGTCTTCTCGCCCCGTCATGGTGAAGCAGCCCGCTATAATATCGATTTCACCTGACTCCAACAAAGTGTCCTTGTCCTCCCAAATGATGTAGGAGAACTCGGCGTCGTAGCCAATGCGCGAGCAGGCCTCGGTCACGATGTCGACGTCGATGCCGGTGGGCTTGCCGTTTTCGTCAAGGTAGTTGTAGGGCGGGTAGTTGTCCGAGCCCACCGCAAGGCGCGGGCGCGAAACGATTTCGCTGTTGCCGGCAGCGGCGGAACAGCCGGCCAAGGCGGTAGCGCCAAGCGACATAACGCCTGCTAGACCGGCTAGGAATTCTCGTCTTGTCGGCAAGGATTACCCCCCCCCACGATTACAACCCGCTAAGTGTAGCAGACGCTTAAAACGTTTTAAGCTGCAACGCAATTTCCCTGCAATTATTTGTTGAGACGGGCGGGCGCCGCGCGTGTCATACTTCCATATGGAGAAAGGAAGTTAACCATGTATGACAATGACTTTGTGCCCGGCCGCAACGACGAGTGCTGGTGCGGATCTGGCCGTAAATACAAGAAGTGCCACGCCGCCGCCGACGAGCGCCTGGACCGCCTGTACCACCAGGGCAAGGAGGTGCCGGTGCGCGGGCTGCTTAAGACCGCGGCCGACATCGAGGGTATCAAGAAGTCCGCGGCGATCAACATCGGCGTGCTTGACTACGTGGCCGAGCACATCCGCGCGGGCGTGACCACCGCCGAGGTCGACCAGTGGATCTACGACTACACCGTGGAGCACGGCGGCGTCCCGGCCGACCTCAACTACGAGGGCTATCCCAAGAGCGTGTGCACCTCGATCAACGACGTGGTGTGCCACGGCATTCCCAGCGAGGAGGACGTGCTGCGCGAGGGCGACATCGTAAACGTCGACTGCTCCACGATTCTGGACGGGTACTTCTCGGACTCGAGCCGCATGTTTTGCATTGGCGAGGTGTCGGCCGAGCGCCAGCGGCTGGTCGACGTCACGCGCCAGAGCGTGCAGGCCGGTTTGGCGGCGATTAAGCCCTGGGGGTATTTGGGCGACGTGTCGCACGCGGTGCAGGAGTGCGTCGAGGCGGCGGGTTTCTCGGTGGTGCGCGAGTTTGGCGGCCACGGCATTGGCCTGGAGTTTCACGAGGACCCCTTCGTGGGCTTTGTGGGCGAGCCGGGCGAGGGCATGGTGCTGGCGCCGGGCATGTGCTTTACCATCGAGCCCATGGTCAACGCGGGTGCGTGCGAGATCGATATGAACGATGCAAACGGCTGGACCGTGCGCACCAAGGACGGCTCGGACTCGGCGCAGTGGGAGGTCCAGCTGGTCGTGACCGAGGACGGCTACGAGCTGCTGAGCTGGTAGCACGGCGCGGCGGGCGGGCTTCTCGCCAATCCTGTGCAAGACGCCACATTTCCCGGCTATTTTTGCGTTTTCGCAGGTCGCGAAAACACGAAGTCGCGAAATGTGGCGTCTTGCATGGATTCGGCGAGTAGACCGCCCTACGAACGGGCGTTGATGATACCCGCCCAGGCGTCTTGGACCTGCGCGAGTTTGCTTTGGCGCAGCAAGAAGAGGGCGATGCAGCCGAGAAGGACACCAAAGAGCATGGGCATCACAAGGGCGACGGCCTGCGCGACGGATTCCTCGACCGGGGCCGCGGTCGAGGCCGCGTTGAAGAGCGAGGCCACCGAGCCGCCCATGTCGTACAGGGCGTGCACCACGACCGTCACCCAGACGTTGCCGCAGCGAAAGTAAATCGCGGCCAGAAGCACACCGGCGAACGCGGCCGAGACCACCTGCGCAATCACCGAGGTCAGTGGCGCGAAGGCCAGGTTAACCAGGTGCATGAGGCCAAAGATCAGACCCGAAAGGCCGCAGGCGGCGAGAAGGCCTCGGCGCGTGGTGCCAAAGCGCTCGAGCAGGGTCTGGGCCATGACGGCTCGGCCGAGGGTCTCTTCACCCAGGCCCACCAGCAGGTAGTTGACGACAAACGCCACGACAGCGGGCAGCGTGGGCATCGTGGCCTCGCCCTCGAGCGCACGGTTGACGCCGGCAAAGACCATGAAGCCAGCGAAGCAGATGAGAAACGCGCCACAGGCCAGGCCACGGGCGAAGTTCGACGTGCGACGAAGGAGGAACGTGCGGTTTGTCGCGGCAAGGAGCACCACGGCCAGCACGAAGGGCACGAGCTTTACCAGCGAGATTCCCAGCTGCGGGACGGCCACGTCGATGCCAGCGAGCAGCCCCGCGCTCATGCCCGTCGTCCACAGCCAGTCAACGAGCGCCATCCCCACAACGCCCAGCACCGCCGCAAACACGCAGTAAACGACCGGGTACTTCTCGCGCAGCTCATTCATATGGGGTTCCTTTCTCAAAAATAACGTCACGAGTATAGGTTTCCGACAGGTGTTTCTCATCGGCGGTTCTTGATTTGGGGCGATTTTTGTACGGGGCTTCTCGATTTGGGGCGATGTTTGTACGAAACGGGGCGTTTTTCTTGAATTAGGCCGATGTTTGTACAAAGGTCGGTGACGTACGCGAACGGGACGGGCGCGCGCAGTAACGCTTAGTGCACGGTTTGGCCCGATTTTGGTCGCACGAAATCTCCACTTGCGAGTTTTTAAGCCGTTTACCTGCGCGTTTGTGCGGAGAAGAGCTCGGTGTCAGCTACGTGATAGATTCCTGCAAGGTTTGCCGGGTAGGCTCGGCGCATGGACATCGTGATCTCACATATCGACGCACTTCGAGTAGCCAGAAAGTGCCGGCGCTGGCGCGAGCACGTCGCGGCGCCGGCCGCGCTTCCTTCTCGCATGCCAACGCCAAAAGAGGCCCGTGAGTTGCGGCTTGTTTATCCGTTTTTAGCTGAGAAGACCGAGGTTCTTCTCGGCGACGTAAAAACCTGTCATGTCTCGCCCGGCGCCCGCGGGCGCGTGTGGTCCGCCACGTTGCCGCCCGAGGCCTTCATCGAGCTCTCCCCGGGCGTGCGCTGCGCCTCCCCGCTCTTTATCCCGGTGCTTCTGGCCTCTTACCTGGGACGTTGGGAGATGCGCCTGCTGCTGGCCGAGCTCATGGGGCTCTACTCTATCGCCCCAGAGACCCCGATGGGCCTCACGCAGAGAAACGAGGCGCTGGTCACGCGCGACGAGCTTCTGGCTTTTCTCGACAAGCTAGGCTCGGCTCGCGGGACAAAAATCGTGCGCGAGGCCCTCAGCGAGGCGCCCGAGCTGGCGGCGTCACCCTTGGAAGCCAAGCTCTACCTGCGCGCGACGCTTCCCCTCGCCCGCGGCGGCTACAACATGCAAGGCGTCGTTCTCAACAGCTCGTTCGAGCTGAGGCGCATCGCTTCTCGCATCAAAACTTTGCAGGTTCGAAAGCCTGACCTGCTGTTTATTGGGCCCGCGGGCGGGGTGTGCCTGGACTACATGGGGGCTTGGCACGACAAGCGCGCCAGCGTCGACGCCCGCAGGAGAAACGAGCTTCTCGCCAACGGATTCAAGCCCTACGAAATATACAAGGACAACTACGACGACCTGGACTACATGGACGGGCTCATGCGGGCCATACGGGTTGACCTGGGGATTCCCTCCGCTCATCTTACCTGTGAGCAACAGGAGCGCAACCGCCGCGCCCGCCATGCGCTGTGGCGCGAGCTGGAGCACGTGAACACGAGCTTCTACCCGCCGGTCGAGAAGTCCCCTGCCGATGTTTGTACAAACATCGGCGCGAATTAAGAAATCGGGGCCGTTTCGCACAAACATCGGCCCAAATCGAGAAGCTCGGCACAAAGGTCGGCAAGTTTTGAGAACGCGGCGTTGCGGCGGCGTGGAGGCTCGGTGGTACGGGTTTGCTGCACCCCCGTTTTGGGAAGAAGGGACCTTGTTGAACATCGATGAGGATAAACGGAGAAGACACCATGACAGACGAATCGCAGCCCAAGAAGATCATCTTTACCGAGCAAGAAACCGCAGGTAGCGACCTTATCCCGGCCGCCGACGGACCGCAGCCCATCGACGGGCGCCTGCGCAAGGCTCCGCTTCGCATCCCCGAGGCCTACGAGCAGTGCACCGGCTTCACCCTGTTTGGCCGCCGCATCCGCAGCCTCCTTTACTCCACCGACGTCGCCGTGATTCGCAACTCCAACGCAGACGCCGTCTTTGCCGTCTACCCCTTCACCGCCCAGCCCGCGATCACCCAGGCCCTGCTCACCGTGGCCGAGGCCCCGCTCTTCGTGGGCGTGGGCGGCGGCACCACGACCGGCCGCCGCGCCGCCGAGCTCGCCGCCGTCAGCGAGATGCAGGGCGCCGCGGGCGTCGTGGTGAACTCCCCCGCCTCGCCCGAGATGGTGGCCCAGATCGCCTCGACCGTGGACATCCCCGTGGTCGCCTCGATCACGCGCTTTGACGACGAGGCCTGCCAAAAGGTTGAGGCCGGCGCCCGCATCATCAACGTCGCGGCCGGCAAGAACACGCCCGAGGTCATCCGCGCCCTGCGCGAGGCCTATCCCAACCTGCCCATCATCGCCACCGGCGGCAAGAGCCCCGAGGTCCAAAACGCCACCGTACAGGCCGGCGCCAACGCGCTGATCTGGGCCCCGCCCAGCATCACCGAGCTGCAAAGCCAGATGATGGTCAAGTACCGCGCCAAGGCCGAGGCAGACGCAGCCGAGAAGAACGCGGCGCAGGTCGTCGACGTCGAGATAAGCGACATGCCCATCGCCGACGTGCCCGCGGGCGTGGTGGACACCATCCCGCCCGAGGCCGAGGCCACCATCCCGGCTCGCGCCTTTACCAGCCCGTTTAGCGGACGTCTTCCCCACCTGCCCTTCCGCGCGCACCGGCACTAGGCCCGGGCGGCGAGAAACCCGCGACGGGCCCGCCGCCCGTTCGCGCCCGCAACCCGCTCGCGCCCTTCTCGCCACCGCCTCCCCTGCGTTAAACTAAGTGGTTCGAACAGCCCTCTTCCCAAGAGGGCCCAATCCCACACGCGACGCAAAAGGAGACCCCGTGCTTCGCTTCGACAAGTACGTCTGCCCCGCCACCACGCAGGAGGCCTACGAGCTGGTGCAGCAGGACCGCATGGCCACCGTCATCGGCGGCATGATGTGGCTGCGCCTCTCGGACCGCGTGGCTCCGCTGGGCATCGACCTTTCCCGCTGCGGCCTGGACACCATCGAGGAAACCGAGGACGCCTTTGTCATCGGCGCGATGGTGACGTTGGCCCAGCTCGAGGAGCACCCCGGCTTCGAGGCCATGGTGCGCGGCAGCTTTCGCGACGGCGTGCACGACATCATCGGCACGCAGTTTAGGAACCTCGCCACGGTGGGCGGCTCGGCCTACGCGCGCATGGGCTTCTCGGACATCGTGACCGCGCTTCTCCCCTTGGACACCTGGGTCGAGTTCACCGGCGCGGGCACCAAGAGCTTCGCCGACTTCGTGGGCGGGGGCGCCGCGCGCGACGTGCTGGAGCGCATCGTCGTCAAAAAGCACGACTACCAGGCCAATTTCCAGTGTCTGAGAAACTCCGCGACGGACTTCTCGACGCTTAACGTCTGTGCCGCCGCGTGGGACGGGCAGTGGCGCCTGGCCATTGGCGCGCGCCCCAAGAAGGCGGTGCTGTTGCAGGGAGAAGACCTGGGCCTGCCGTACGACTTCACGGACGACCAGCTGGCCGCCGCATGCGAGAAGGCCGCGGCCGTCGAGTACGGCGCCGACCGGCGAGGCAGCGCCGAGTACCGCAGCGAGCTGGCACGTGTCCTTTCTCGCCGCGCCCTTCAAAACGCCGCAAAGCAGGAGGTAGGCGCCTAATGGAGATCTCGTTCACCTTTAACGGTCGCCCCATGACCCAAGACGTCCAGCCCGACCAAACCGTCTTCTCGTGGTGCCGCGCGCACGGCATCAAGAGCGTGAAGTGCGGCTGCGAGACCAGCAACTGCGGCCTGTGCACCGTGTGGCTGGACGGCAAGCCCGTGCTGTCGTGCTCGGTCAACATGGCGCGCGTCGACGGCCACGAGCTCACCACCCTTGAGGGCACGGGGCCCGCCCGCGAGCTTTTTGCCCAGTGCATGGCCGAGGAAGGCGCCGAGCAGTGCGGCTTTTGCTCGCCCGGACTTGAGATGGACGTGCTTGCCCTGGACCGCGAGAACCCCAACGCCACCGACGCCGAGATTCGCCGCGCGCTTTCGGGCAACCTGTGCCGCTGCTCGGGCTACACCGGGCAGATGCGCGCGATCAGGCGCTTCCTGGCGCGCCACAAGAACCCAGACGGCGCCCTGCCGCCGCGCAGTTTTGCCGCAGAAGACCAGGTAAGGGCCGCAGCGGCGGGCGTCGCAGGCGTCAACCGCGGCACGCGCATCTCGGCCCCGGCGGTGAAGAAGGACGCCTATTCCCTTCTCGCCGGCAAGCCCGCCTACGTGGACGACCTGGCCCCGGCAGATGCCTTGATCGTGCGCATGGTGAGAAGCAACCAGGCCCACGCCCGCGTGAAGGCCGTCGACACCGCAAAGGCCCTGGCCATCCCCGGCGTCGTGGCCGTGTGGGGGCCCGACGACGTGCCCCACAACCGCTTTACCCTGGCCGGCCAGTCCTACCTGGAGTGCTCGCCGTACGACACCGTGATCTTGGACGACACCGTGCGCTACGTGGGCGACGAGGTGGCCATCGTGGTGGCCGAGACCGAGGAGGCCGCGGCGGCCGGCGTCAAGGCCGTGAAGGTCACCTACGAGAAGCTGCCCGCGATCATCGACGTGAGCGAGGCCTTGGACAACGAGGTCCTGGTACACGACGAGGACGACTGGAAATACGGCGCCGACGAGACGGGCGACCGCACCCGCAACCTGGTGTGCACCGGCAAGGTCGAGTTCGGCGACGTGGACGGCGAGCTGGCCGCCTGCGACGTCGTGCTTGAGCGCGAGTACCACACGCAGGCCGCCGAGCAGGCCATGATGGA
>CAVKOL010000001.1:27335-45922 GCA_963658035.1 Bacteroidaceae bacterium | reverse complement strand
ATGCAGGGCTCGGGCATCTCTAACGTCGACATCGCAAACGTCGACATCACGCTTGAGGACGACGGTTTCTACGTGCTGCGTATTGGCGCGACCGACGTGGGCACCGGCGCCGACACGATCCTTGCGCAGATCGCGGCCGAGGTCTTGGGCTGCGACGTTGACCGCGTGGTCACCAAGGGCGTCGATACCGACAACTCGCCCTTCGACACGGGCGCCTACGCGTCTTCGGGCACCTACGTCACGGGCGGCGCCGTGATCAAGGCCGCGCAGGATTTGGTCGAGAAGATCTGCGCGCAGGCGGCCGCCTGGTGGGAGGTCGACGCGAGCGAGGTCGAGATGGTCGACGGGCGCGTGGTTTGCGCCGACGGGTCGCACTCGATGGAGGTGGCCGAGCTGGCCAACCGCACCATCGGCTTTGGCCTGCAGCAGGGCATGCTCTCGGGCCACGGCTCCAACACGCAGCCGCAGTCTCCCCCGCCGTTCATCGCCGCCGTGGCCCAGATTGACCTGGACCGCGAGACCGGCCAGTACGAGCTTTCCGACTACGCCGCCGTCGTGGACTGCGGCACCGTGATCAACGCCAACCTCGCGCGCGTGCAGGTGGAGGGCGGCCTGGTCCAGGGCATCGGCATGGCCATGAGCGAGGACGTGAGCTACGACCCGCGCGGCAAGATGCGCACCGACTCGTTTATGCAGTACAAGATCCCCAGCCGCATGGACGTGCCCGACATCCGCGTGGAGTTCATGCCCAGCTACGAGCCCACCGGCCCCTTTGGCGCCAAGTCGATCGGCGAGGTGGTTATCAACACGCCGTCGCCCGCGATCGCCAGCGCCGTGGCCCACGCCACCGGCAACTACGTGCGCAGCCTTCCCATCACGCCCGAGAAGGCCCTCCACGGCGAGGCCGGCGCGGGCGCCGCGGAGTAGCTGGCCGCGAGCTTCTCCGTTCTTCTCCGCTCCTGCAAAATCGGGGCTTGTCTGATACTTCGGCATCAGACAAGCCCCATTTTTAGTGGCGATTCATCAGACAAGTCCAAGAATTTCAGCCCAGGAGGCCTAAAACCATCAGACAAGTCCCGGATTTGCAGCAAGAGGCGAGGGCGGCGGCGAGAAGACCCCCACGCGCCGCCACTCCTAGCTAAAGCTGATGTACATGATCTTGGCGGCCTCCCCCTCGGCAGGCGAGTAGCTGGAAACGCCGTCGACAACCTGTTTGAAGTTCTCCTTGTACACGGTGCCGTCGGCCGCGCTGTAATCGCCCGTGGCGATGTAGATCACCGGCTGTCCGTCTTGCTGGGGCAAGGCAGAGGAGGGAATCACCACGTCAAGGGACTGGCCGTTCAAGGTGACGTCCGTCACGTTGTTGGACGAGCCGCACGTCACGCCGTCTGCGTACATCAAGATAAGCGCGCCGTAGGAAAGATCGAAGTTGCCCGCCACGGCGCCGACGTTGCTCACGCCCTTTTGGGAATCAAGCGAGAATTTGGTCTCAATCGCCGCCTTCACGGTGTTGCCGTCGGCCGACAGGTAACGTTGGGACCCGGTGAAGCCGCCCACGTTGACGCAGCTTTCGCCCACGGGTTTCGATACCGCCACGTTAAGCGTCGCGTCGACAACATCGCCGGCAGCAGACGTGTTTGCGGCCCCGTTGCCGCCCACGTTGACCTTGAGCGGGCTGTCCTGGGACAATGCGCACTCATCGGCGATGTCCAACGCGATGGCCGCGGTCACGGTGTTGTTCTTCATTGTGGAGTAGCACTCGCCCACAAGGCCGCCCACATAGTACTCGCCACCGTGCGAGTCCACCAGCTTGCCGTTGACCGTCACCGTGCAGCCCTCGACAGCGCAATCGCTCAACGTGTTGCTCCAGCCGCCGGCCTCAAGGGCGCCCACGGCCACAAACGGCTTGGCAACCCCTGCGCCCGCATCGTCAAACTCGACGTTTACCTGCGAATTCACGACCCTCACGTTCTTAGCCGTCGAGGCAAAGTCGAACGCGGCGAGAACACCCGCATAGCAGTGAGCCCCGCTGTAGGCATTGTCCCCCGCGATATCGATCGCGGCGCCGTCGATGGTGAGGTCGCTCACCGTGGCGTTGGCCATCGCGCCAAAGAGCGCAGCCACGCCGTCCACGTTTTGGCCGTCGCCGTTCCAAACCGCGCCGGCGCTCGTCTCGTCTGCAGGCAGCTCTCGCATGGCCCCGGTGACCTTAAGGCCCGTGATAGTGTGCCCCGCACCGTCGAGCGTGCCCCTAAACGCGTAGGTCCACCAGGCCTCTTTCCAGTTCTCGTAGTTCTCATAGTAGGCACCGACAGGCTCCCAATCACCAGAGAGCTCGATGTCGCAGGTCAAAACGTAGGCGCCGTAGAGGTCGTTGGCCATCGCGCGCAGGTCTTCCTCGCTGCTCACGGGCGTGGCCTCGACCCAGCGCGCGTACAGCGTGACGGTGCCGTCTTGGGTCAGGTTCTCGAAGTCCTTGAGGTACATGGCCTGCGGGCCGTCATCGACAGCACCCGCAGCTTGGCCAAACTCAGAGACCTTTTGACCAAAGAAGACCATCTTTGTCGAAACGCCGTTGACGATGTCTGACTGCTCGACCACAGGGACGGTTTGCCACCCGGCAAAGTAGTAACCCTTGCGAGTGGGCGTGGGGACGTCGTCGGCGGGAATGCAGGCGTCCACGGCATAAGGTATCTCGACAACCGAGGACTTCTGCTGGGCACCCCAGCCGCTCGTATAGTAGGTAAACGACTCGTCGTCGGTAAGGTCGTCGGGGGTGGTGTTCTTGTCAAAGACCACGGTGTAGTGGTCGTAGGGCGCACTCGCCTGTTTGGCCGAGCTGTCGCTATCCGCAGCAGCGCCCGCGCCGCAGGCGCCCAGAGTAAGCGCGAGGCCCAACGCTGCCGCCGCGACGGCGAATCTGTTTCTCATGGCATGCTCCTTAAGTAAAACGGGCCGCCCCCGGGAAAAGGGCGGCCCTGCCAGGGAAGGGAGAAAAACGATGTGTGCTTAGGCGGCGGTACCGGTGAGCTCGACCACAGCCTCGGTGCTCGGGATGGTGCAGGTGGTCTTGTAGGCGTCGCCATCCTTGGCGATCTCGTAGGTCAAAGCGTCGCCGGTATCGTACTGGCTGCCCTCGGCAGTGATGGAGCCGTCGGCGTTGACGGTGTAGGTACCAGAGGCAAACGCCACGGTGGACTGGCCGGCGTAGTCGACGACGCAGGTAAAGCCACCGTCCTTGTCAAGCACCATCACGGTCGGGGCCCAGCCGTCGCCAATGCCGGAAAGCACAAGGTAGTTGGAAGAAGCGGGGTTGTCGGCGAGAAGGTCGTCGAGAGCGGCCTGTGCGTCGAAAGCCGCGGCCTCGCTGGAAGAGGAGTCGCTGCTCGAGGAGCTGGTCTGGCTCTGCTCCTGGCTCGAAGAAGAGCTGCTGGAGCTGCTCGAAGAACCGTTGCAGCCGGCCAGGGGCACGCAGAGAAGGGTGCCGCAGACGGCGACGGTCGCGATCTTGCTCATGAGGTTGTTCTTGGTCATGGTCTTGCCTTTCTTTTGTCTTATCCCCGCCTCTTGCGGAGGCTCTTTCCTTGATTCGACTATCGCATCGAAGCGAAGACGGGACTATCAGATATGTTCGATTTCCAAGCTATTTGTCCTCGTGGCCACCGGATTACCCGGTGCCACCCCTGTTAGCCGAGACGAGCGGCCTGGCGCGGTTTGGCTCCGCGAACAAGGCGAAGCGCCGTTAAGACAACTACCAGGGCATCGACGCCCGCAAGGGCAGCCAGCCACACCGGGAAGCCCTCGGCAACCGGGTCGGAGTACGCGCGGCTGTTGGCAACCATGCGCAGGATACGCGCACAAGACTCCTGCATAAGGCCGATGCCGTAGTCAGAGCCGGTAGTCACCTCGGTGGGGGCGTCGCCCGTTGTGGAGAGCATGAGGTCGCCGCCCGCGCGCAGGGCCTGGTCGGGATTCATGTAGCCGCCGTTGTCGTAATCGGTGACCACCACGCCGTCAAAGCCCCACTCGCCGCGCAGCACGCCGTTTATCAGTGCTTTGCTGCCGCCGGCCCACACGGTGCCAATGCGGTTGTACGAGGTCATGATGGCGTCGGTGCCGCCCTGCTTAACAATGATCTCAAACGACTTGAGGTAAATCTCGCGAATAGCCTGCTCGTTTGACCACACAGCCACACCCGAGCGGTTGGTCTCCTGGTCGTTCAGGGCAAAGTGCTTGACGTAGGTGCAGATGTTGCGTGAACGGATGCCGCGAACCTCGGCGGCACCGATATAACCAGAGAGCACCGGATCCTCGGAGTAGTACTCAAAGTTGCGACCCGAGAAGGGCGTGCGGTGGATATTGGCCGCCGGCGCGTAGACGCCGTTCACGCCGTGGGCATTGGCCTCGCTGGCGTAGACCTGGCCCAGCTCCTGGGCAAGCTCGGCGTTCCAGGTAGAGGCGATGACGACCTCGCTGGGATACTGCACGCCGCTGATGCTGCTGGTAAGGGCGTTTAAGCCTGCCGGGCCGTCGATGTCGGTCGTCTTGACCTTGCCCACCGACTCGACCGCCACGGTCGAGAAGCCGCCGTAGCCAATAAGGCTCTTCATGTCGTCGACGCTCATCTGGCTCACGATAGCGCTCCAGCGCGAATCGTTGGCCTCGGCGCCCACAAGGTCCTCGAGCTTAAGCCCCAAGGAAGTAGAGGTGCTCACCGCCTCGCCGGCAGGGTCGTCCGAGCAGTACAGGGCGTTAATGTTGTCCTTGTCCAGCTCATAAAGGATCTCGTCGGTTGCTTCCTTGGACTCCACGCGCTGGGTAGGCATAGTGGCCGCCCAGTCGGCACGGCTCACGTAGGTGATGTCGCCCGCGGCATCCGAGAAGAGCGCTTGGGCGGCCGTGACGTCGCCTGCGCGTGAGCTGTTCTCGCCATAGGTGACGGTCGCGTCGACGACCACGTCAAACTGGTCGATGACATCGTGCGAGTTGCTGCGCAGGCTCACCGCATAGGTGCCCGCCTCAAGCACATAGCGGCCCTGGCCCAGGTAGTCAAAGGACGCGAAGTCCTCGAGGCTAAACGAAAGCTCCAGCTCTTGGGACTCGCCGGGCTCAAGGAGCTTGGCCTTAGAGAAAGCGGCCAGCTCGACGGCGCTCTTCTCGATGCCTCCCGTGGTGTAGGGGGCAGACAGATACAGCTGCGCCACATCCTTACCGGCGACGCTTCCGGTATTGGTGAGCTTCACGCGCACCGTGACCTTACCGTCGGTCTCATCGTGCGAGACGATCTGCTGCTCAAAGGTGGTGTAGGACAGGCCATAGCCAAACGGGAACTGGACAGATTGGTCGTAGTCGATATACCCGTCGGCCGCCGCGGTCTCGTAGTAGCGGTAACCCACGTAGATACCCTCGGCGTACTCGACGTAGCTCTCGCCCGTATCGGCGCCGTCCTTGGTGTAGGTGAAGTCGCCGGCGTTGTAATAGGCGGGCGAGCTGGTGACGTCGTAGGCGTAGGTGTCGGCCAGACGACCAGAGGGGTTGGTCTCGCCTGCCAAGATCTGGCCCACCGCGCGGCAACCGGCAGCGCCCGGGCCGCCGATCCACAGGCACGCGTCCACCGCGTCGTCGTCAACAAAGCCCAGCTCCATGGCGTTTGACGAGTTCACCAAGACAATGACCTCGTCAAAATTGCTCTTTACCAGGTCGAGAAGGGCGCGCTCGCTATCCTGCAGCTCCAGGTAGTGCTTGCCCGCGTCGCCGCCCTCGTAGCCGGCCATGTCGATGGGCAGGTCGCCGCCCTCGCCGCCGCTGCGCGAAACCACAAAGATCGCCGTGGACGAGAACTGCTTGGCGCCGCTAAGAAGCTCATCGCTGTAGGCAGAGACATCGGGCTCGTAGATGTTGTAGTCGCCGCCCGTAAGGCTAAAGATGTTGGTCTTCTTCTGCTCGGGCAGGTGCTCTTGGTAGAAGGCCTGCAAATCGGCGTTGACCTCGATTCCCGCCTCGGAAAGGCCCTGTGCCAGCGTGACGTTGTCGCTCTCGTCCGAGGCACCCGACCCCGAGCCGCCGTAGACGAGCTTCTGAGACGAGATGCCAAAGACGTTGACTTTTTTACCTGCAAGCGGCAGGGCCCCGTCGTTCTTGAGCAGCACCGCGCCCTCGGCCTCGACGCGCGCCGAGACGTCCATCGCCTGCTGCGTCGCCTCTTCGACCGACGAGGCGTCCGCCGTGGAGGTGGACAGGTACTGGCTCACGATGTTGTTGAAGAGATACACCGCCACGTTGGCCGCGGCCAAGACCGTCACCAGCGCGACGCAAACCACGCCCAGCTTACCGAGCCTCCAGGAACCCCCGGTCTTTCTCGCCCGCACACAGCGCGCGATGGCGACCGCGATCGCCAGCACCGCCGCTGCCGCCATCGCTATGGCAAGCACACGGGTAACCGTTGCAATACTCATCGTTCTCCTCCCTTATAGCGCCGCTCGCGGAACGCCGAGCGGCCGTGCATGAATACCGTTAGTTCGAAGCGTATAAACAAACCAAGGGAGTTTCTGACGCATTTGTCATCAGGTGCGCCGATTTGTCACGGGGAGAAAGAATGGACGCCGAGGGAATCAAGTACATAGTCGAGACGATCGCCAACCTGGCCAACGTTCCGGTAAGAATCTACGAAGGCGGCGAGAAGACCTTCTACTACTCCCCCGTCGACCTTGTGGTCGACCCCATTGCACTTGTGGAAGAGCAAGTCCTTGCCTTAGACGCGGCCGTGGGCTACCTGGCCACAGACGACTACGCCTACTTTGGCCAGGTCAAGACCGGCGATACCCGACTTGTGGTGGGCCCTTTGCGCGACGTTGAGCCCAACGACCTCACCTATCACAAGCTCGCCATTCGCCTGGGCGTGGCCCCGGCAGACGTCGACGGCTTTGTGCGTGGGATGTGCTCCATCGCGCTCATGCCCCTCTATGCCACGATCCAGATCCTGTGCGTCCTTAACTTCACGCTCACGGGCGAGAAACTCAAGGTAGGCGACATCGTCATCCATGACATCAACCAAGAAGACCTCACCGGCGACCTCGCGACCGAGGGCGTGGCCGAGCGCGAGTTCAAGGTCCACGAGACGGCCGCGCACAACAGCAGCAGCGTCGAGGCCACCATCCAAAACTACGTCCGCCGCGGCAGGACCCAGGAGCTCAAGGCCTATCTCGCCTCGATGCCGTCCTTTAGCTACGGTACCCTTTCCAAAGACGAGCTAAGAAACGAGAAGAACCTCTTTGTCGTGAGCGCGACGCTCTGGTCGCGCGCGGCCATTGCGGGCGGCCTGCCCGAGGACGAGGCCCTCTCGATGAGCGACTCCTACATCAAGCGCTGTGAGCTTCTCCATAACCAAGAGCAGATCCGCGAGCTGGGTTACCACATGGTCTGCACCCTGGCCGAGAAGGTCAGCCGCGTGCGCATTGGCGACGACCCATCTGAGCTTGTGATCGGCGTGGCCAACTACGTGCAAGAGCACCTCTACGAGCCCATATCGACCGAGGAGATGGCCCAGGCCCTCTTTGTGAGCCGGGGCCATCTGTCGACCGCGTTCAAGCGCGAGTGCGGCATGAACCTGGCAGACTATGTCCAAACCGAGAAGGTCCGCGAGGCCCAGGTGCTGCTCACCCACACGCACCAGTCGATACTGGACATAAGCACGCACCTGGGTTACTCATCGCAAAGCCACTTTGGCGCGGTGTTCAAGCGCTACGCCGGCATGACCCCGCGCGAGTGGCGCGACCGCAGGTAGGCGCCGTAAGCGAGGCCTAGATATCGAGCTCCGTCACGCACTTGGGATACTCGCGCAGCTCATCGGCTTCGTGGATGGGGTCCCACACCTGCGCGAAGAACTTGTCGCCGCGGGCGCGTTGGCCGTAGTTCCAGCTCTTGCGCTCGCATTCGTCGCACCAGTGGCCGCCCTCAAGCACCAGGCGCGGGCTTGCCTTGAACTCGTGGCCAAGCTGGCAGCGAAAGCGCAGCTTGGTTGTCCAGTCTCCCTTCTCCATGCTTTGGCTCAGCAGCTCGCCGCCACGAAACTCGGCCGCACCGCGCACATCGTCGATGTCGAGCTCAGCCTCGGGTTTTGTCTCGTCATAGCCATGGTCGATGGGCACCACGTTGTCCCAGTCCTCAAAGTGCTCCATGTCGGCAAGGCTCTTGGGAAGGTCCTCCCAGGCGCGGCGGCTGCCCCAATAGGCTTCCACGTGGTCTTCCAGCCCGTCCTCGGTGAAGTGCGCGGTCCCGTGCTCGGAGTGCGCAAGGCCCGCAAAGGACGCCTTGATGGCGGCCCCCATCAGGCGCTGCCCGCCCGGGACAGCGCACAGCGCGCGGGCGCCTGCAACGGCGGGGCCCATCTGGGCGAGGAAGCAGTCGTAGTAGTACTGCATCGAGTCGCGCTGGAAGTGCAGGTGGTGCTCGAGCTTATCGGAGTCCAGGTAGAAGTGGCCGTGGAAGTTGCGCGTGGCCTCCTGCTTGGGATCCAACGCGTACTCAAGGTGCGTCAAGCCCATAGCCCCGTAAAGTTCCTGGTACATCTGGTAGGTCGACGCGCGGCACCACTTGCCCCCGCCAATGTTGTAGACGTGGCCCCAAAACGAGTCGTCCAGTGTTCCTGCGGCATCGAACTTCGCGAGGTTGGCCATCATGAAGCCCGAGTCGCGGTCGCTCACGTACTCAAGAACGTTGTCAAACGGGTTGTGGAACATGATGGCGTCGCGGACCTCGCTCATAGCGGGGCCGATGATGCCCGTCTGGCGAAGGCTCACCCATCGGCTAAGGCCCGCTTCGATGACATAACGCTCGGCCGCGACCTTAGAGACCGCGTAGTAGTCGAACATCGACGGCTTGATGGGGTCACCCACGCGCCCCCAATGGATGGGCGGCATGCGATCGCCCGTCTCGGCGACCGTGCCAATGTAGACAAACTTGACCTCGTCTGCGCGCCCCTGGTCGATGATGACGTCCACGAGGTTCTTGGTCCCGCCAAAGTTGACCTTCATGGCCCGCTGCGGGTCGTAATCTGCCTGCGGCGAGACAAACGCGGCAATGTGAAAGACCATGTCACAGGCGGCAATGGCCTCGTCAACGGCCGCACGGTCGTTGAGGTCTCCCCAGATCACGCGAACGTTGTCCAGGCCCTCCAGCGACGCAAGCTTCTTCTTGTTCTTCTCGGACCCGCGGGCGAGAAGAACGATCTGGTAGGCGGGCAGGTCGTCGACCATGCACTTCAAGGTCTCGTACCCCATGCCGCCCGTAGCACCGGTGACCAGCACCCGGTTTAGCTTGGACTCACTCACCGCGCATCCCCTCTGCCTTGGTTTTGCCGTCCATGATCTGGGCGCACAGCTGCATAGAGTCGCCGATAGCGGCCGCAAGGTCGTCGTCGGTAACGCCAAGCTCCACGCTTCCCAGGTTCTTGTCGATAAACACCTTTGAGGTCTGCAGCGCAACAAAGTGGTCCATGTCAAGACCGCCGTCGATACCCTGCGCCACCTGCTGTTTCTTTGTCTGGCGAGCACCCAGGCCCAACATCCAGCCGGGAATGGTCACGACCTTCTTGTTGGAGCAGCCAAGAGCCGCCTTCATGATGTCGAGCATCTGGGCCCACTCAAGGTTGTACCAGCCAATGGGATAGCACCTGCCGCCGCGGTTTTTCTCCACGGCCCCCGCAATAGCCTGGCCCACCTGGCGCACCGTCACCATGGCAGAGCCGCCCTTGGGGTACATGATCAAGTTGCCCTTGCCGCGCACTTGCTCGGCCACAAACATCCACACGGGGCGGCGTCCGGGCTGGGTGCCAAAGATATACGGGAGCTCAAGGACCGCCACGTCAAAGTCATCGCCGGCAAACGAGAGGGCGGCCTCTTCCTGGTCAAGGCGCGAGCGAATGTACTGGTGATAGCGCTCAAGCTGCATCTCGGGGTGCTGCTTGGCAAAGTAAGCAAAGTAGGACCCCAGGATAACGGCGTGCTTGACGCCGCATTCCTTAGCCAAGCCCAAAAGTCGGCGCACCGGGTCGATGTTGAACTTCTTGTACGTCCCGTAAATGGGGGCGGGGCCCTCCACGCGCTCGTCGACACCGGCGGCAAAGACAAAGGCGTCGCAGCCGGCCATGACGCGGCGAAGCTCGTCGTCGCTCATGTTGAGGTAGTTGCCTATCTCAAGCTCCATCTGGGGAGGAATCGGCGCGCCCTGCGGCACGTCGAGCGCGATAGAGACGACCTCATGTCCCCTCTCGATGAGCTGTCGTGCCCCCTCAGAGCCAAGAAGCCCTGTTCCTCCGATCATGAATACCCTCATTGGGCCACCCTTCTTCCAACGGCGGCTACTTGCCGCGAATCATCTTTCCAATGCCCTGTACAAAGTGCCCGTTGGCCATCTCGACAAGGCCGGCCATAACGCCGCCTTTCATGCCGCCCGAGATCTGCATCGAGCGCATGGGGCTTCCGGCCGAGGACGCCATGAGCATCCTGAACTCGGGGTTCTCGTAGTCGACCTTGCCGTCAAAGCCCTTGGCGATGACCTTCTCGACGCTGCGGTACATGACCCTCATCACTAGCGAGGAGTCCTTCATCTCGACCACGGTGTTGTCCATGGTGAAGCGGCCCTTTGTGGGGACCTCGGGCACATAGGGATGGCCGAGAAGGACCTCCCAGCCCTCGCGCGGCGGCTCGCCGCAGGGCTTCTCGTACCAGCTGCCAGCCTGCCAGGCGGGCGCCGGGACACAGGCGCCGTCGACCTCGATGGCGGCACGCAGGCGAATGTCGTCGCTGCCGCCGCCCACCTGCGCCTGATAGGTGCCGCCAACAACCTTCCAGCCACCGTCCCACACGCTAAAGGCGCGCAGGTCAACGGGCACGCGCACGCGGGCCTTCTCGCCAACCTCAAGGTGGACGCGCAGCCAGCCGGCAAGCGCACGCGCGGGGCGGTGAATGCCGCCCGCACCACCGGGCACAGCGACGTAGACCTGAACGACCTCATCGCCCGCTAACTGGCCTTCGTTGGTCACGTCGACCTCAACGTGGTCGCGCGCCGCCTCGAGGTTGGCGTACGAGAAGCTCGTGTAGCTCAGGCCGTGCCCAAAGGCCCAGCGCACGGGCACGCCCGCACGGTCGAAGTAGCGATACCCAACGTAGATGCCCTCGCGGTACTCCGCGTCGCGGGACTTGGCGTAATAGCCAGCCGAGGGAACGTCGGCATAAGCGACGGGCCAACTCTCGGCCAGGCGGCCGGCGGGGACGGCGCGGCCGCTCAGCAGGTTGGCCACCGCGGCGCCGCCCGACTCGCCGGGAAGTCCCATGTACAGGATGGCCGCGACCTTCTCTGCCCACGGGCACTCAACGGCGCAGCCGCAGGTCAGAACCACCACGGTACGCGGGTTTGCCTTAGCCACGGCCTCGATCATGCGCACGTGCCCCGCGGGCATCGCCATGTCATCGCGGTCGAAACCCTCGGATTCGTAGCGGTCGGGAAGCCCGGCAAAGACCACGGCCACATCGGCCGCGCGGGCGGCGTCGGCGGCCTGGGCGAGAAGGGCATCGTTGGTGTCGCCGCGCGCGTCGCAGCCCTCGGCAAAGGCAACGTGCTCAATGGCCTCGGCCGGCTGGATGACCTTCCAGGCGTTGATGTGGCTCGACCCTGCGCCCTGGTATCGCATCTCCTTTGCCATGTGGCCCACCAGAGCAACCGTTTGACCTGCGCAAAGAGGAAGCGTCCCATCGTTTTGCAGCAGAACGGCCCCTCGCTCGGCCGCCTCGCGGGCAAGGTCCGCGTGCGCGGCGTAGTTGGCCTCGGTGGGTCCTCCGAGCGCCTCGGCCTCGCGCAGGGCAAGCTCGGCCACGCGCACAGCGGCGGCGTCGACCAGGGCCTCGTCAAGCGTGCCCGCGCGCACGGCATCGACGACGTCCGCCTCCATGTAGTCGCTGCCGCCCGGCATGCTCAGGTCACAACCCGCGCGGTAGCCCTCGATACGGTCGGACATGCCGCCCCAGTCGGTGACGACAAGCCCCTCGAAGCCCCACTCGTCGCGCAAGACGTCGGTGAGCAGGAACTTGTTGTCGCTGCAGTGCACGCCGTTGAGCTTGGGATAAGAGCACATGAGCGTGGAGGGGCGCCCCTCGCGCACGGCCTTCTCAAAAGCGGGCAGGTAGATCTCGCGCAGGGTGCGCTCGTCCATCTCGCTGTTGGAGTTCATGCGGCAGGTCTCCTGCGAGTTGGCGCAGAAGTGCTTGAGGCTCGTGGCCACCCCCTGGGACTCGACGCCGCGGATGAAGCCCGCGGCCATACCGCCCGCCAACAGCGGGTCTTCCGAGAAGTACTCGAAGTTGCGACCGCACAAGGGGTTGCGCTTGATGTTTGCGCCGGGGCCCAAAACAAGGCCCACGCCCTGCGCCCGGGCCTCGCGGCCCACGGCGCGCCCGATTTGCTCGGTAAGGTCGGGGTCCCAGCTTCCCGCCGTCGTGACCTCGGCCGGAAAGCAGGTGGCAGGGCGCGACTCGTTGACGCCGAGCATGTCTTGGCCACCCTCACGGTCCTGTTTGCGCAGGCCGTGAGGCCCATCGCACGTGAAGAGCGCGGGGATGCCGGCGGCCTTCATGGCCTTGGTCTCCCAAAAGCTCTCGCCAGAGCCCAGCGCGACCTTCTCCTCTAAAGACAGCTTTGCGACGGCTGCCTGGGCCCTCTCCTTGAAATCCATCTAAACCCCCTGGGCGTCTGTGGCGTACGTCTTGGTTCCCGGGCCCTGCTCGACGGGCGCGCATCCGGGCAGGGCCACCGTTGCCGTGCAGTTGGCGGGCACCGTCACGGTATAGGTGACGCCAGCCTCGCTGCGCTCCCAGCCCGACTCGATAAGGCCCCAGGCACTCATGTAGCTCGCCTTGGCACGTGAGGAGGACCCGCCGGGGCACGGAGCCACGGCAAAACGGCGGGGGGCAGCAACGTTGATGCCGCACATGACCTCAAAGAGCCAGCTCACCATGGCGCCCTTCGAGTAGTGGTCCAGGCTCGCGATTCCGTCGGCGGCAAGCGAGCCCTCCCAGCCTTCCCAAATGGTCGTCGCGCCCGATTTAGGCATCACCAGCCAGCCCGGCATCTCCTCGTTCTCCAGCAGACGATACGCGGCGTCCAAGTCGTAGCTGGCCAGCACATAGAGAATGAAGGGCGTGGAGAGAAAACCGGTGCCAATGCGCCAGCCGTAGTTCTCTAGCGCACGGATCAGGCGGGCGCGGGCGAACTCGGCGTCCTTCTCGTCAAGAAGGCCCAGGTGAAGCGGTCGCACAAGCTGAGCCTGGCGATCGGTGTCCAGCGTGTAGTCGGGGCACTTATGGATAAGCGCCCGGTAGCTGTCGCGGGTCTTCTCGCGCCAAAGGGCGAACTCCTGGGCGTCGCGGTCGTGCCCCAGCTCGGCGGCCACCTGGGTCATAAGGTCAAAGACGTAGCTCGCGTAGGCCGTCGACACCTCGGGAAACGTGGTGCAGAAGTCGGTCCACTCCATGTGGTGGACGTCGTCGGGCTCGGCCCACTCGCCGTAGGCCTGGCCCTTGTTCAAAAGGTAGCGGCGTTGCTCACCCTTGAGGCCCGTGCGCTTAGAGATGGGCGTCCACTTGCCGCAGCGCCCCTGGACAAAGCGGGCGTAGCGCACCATGCCGTCGTAGTAGCGCGACAAGACCCGGCGATCGCCGTAGCGCTTCCACAAGACGTAAGGGATAATCACGCCGGCGTCGGCCCAACCGGACGAGCCGTCCATCCAACGCATGTAGCTGTCCACGCCGCCTGCCGGCGCGATCTGCGGAAGCATGCCGTTTGCGGACTGGAAGTCGTACATATCGTTGAGGTACTTGCGCGCAAAGCAGTCGTAGTCAAAGAGATACGAGGCAGTGGAACAAAAAATCTGGGCGTCTCCCGACCAGCCGTGGCGCTCTCGCGTGGGACAGTCGGTGGGCAGGTCGCACGAGTTGTTCTTGGTGCTCCACACCGTGCATTCCACAAACTTGTTAAGAAGCGCGCTCGAGGACTCGAACCAACCCGTGCGCTCGAGCGACGAGTAGACCGCATGCGCCGTGAAGTCGCCCGGCTCAAAGGCAACGTCCGTCTCGATCAAGACATACTGGAAGCCAAAGATGGCAAACGTGGTCTTGTAGTCGTTTCTCCCCTCTTTGCAGGTGTAGTCGACCCGTTGCAGGGGCGTGGTGATCTTCTTGTTGGAGCACTGGATGTTCTTTTGCGTGAACTCACCCGCGGCGTCGAGCATCTCGCCAAAGCGCAAGAAGACGCGCTGACCTGCCGCGGCTTTAAGCGAGAAGGACACGTAGCCCGCGATGTTTTGGCCAAAATCCAGGACCTTTTTGCCAGATGGCGTCGTGACCAGGACGGGTGAGAAGCTCTCGTGCTCACGCACCGTCACGTTGTTCGAGGCGCTGGGAACCACGTTATGCGAGGTCACGAGAGCACGGGCCTGGTAGCTGGGGGTTTTGCGGGCATCCACGACCTCGCCGTCCTTGTTGTCGGCAAAGGTGATGGGGCCGTCGGCAGACCACGACCAATCGGCATCGGTCACCACGCGGCGCACGTTGCCCGCAGAGTCGACGGTCTCGAGCTGGGCCAAAAACTTGGTCTGGGTGCCGTACTGGTTGCGCAGGCCCCATGCGCCCACACTGCCCCTGTACCAGCCGTCGGCGAGCTGTGCCTCGATGACGTTTTGACCCTCTCGCAGCAGCTCGGTGACGTCATAGGCCTGGTACTGCACGCGTTTGCGGTAATCGGTGACGCCGGGAGCAAGGCGCACGTCGCCCACGCGCCGGCCGTTGATGCGTATCTCGTAAAGGCCGCAGGCGCTCACGTAAAGGCGGGCGCGGGCGATATCCCCGGCGTCGAAGGCACGGCAAAAACAATCCACGGGGTAGCGCTTTTTCTTGCTGGGTGCGTAGTTGCCGCTCACCCAGTTGGCGACCCAATCGCTCTTCTCGATAAGGCCAAGCTCAAAGGCGGCGGGGTCGCTCCACGGGCCGCACGCGCCCTTCTCGTCCCACACACGCACGCGCCAGGTCACGGCGTCGCGACTGCCCAAAGCAAACCCGCCCCAGGTGACCTGCGTGTCCGCAGACTCGACGCGACCGGTCGACCACATGGGTTTGCCGGCTGCGTTGGTGGCCTCGAGCTCATAGGCGCTCTGGAAAAGGCCCTCCTCGCAGACCCACGACAAACACGGGGCCGTCTCGTCGATACCCAGAGGGTTCTCGAGGCCCTCGCAGCGAAGTCTGGTTGCCTTCACATTACTCACCATCCTTTTGGTTGTCGGCGTTGCCAGTGGCCGCTGGCTTGGTTGCCGTCGCATCCTGGCCAGTGTCGGCAATGCCATGGCGCGCGCGAATCTGGGCCTGCTTGTCTTCGATGCCCTGCTCGACGTTGAGGAAGGCGAGCATGACAACCATGACCACACCGGTGATGACCTCGAGGCCAACGAACACAAAAGTAATGGCGTCAAGAACCGCCTGGGGCTGCGCGGCGGCCAGGGTCACGCCGTCAACAACGGAGGGGGCAACATAGCCGGTGCTTGCCAGCAGGCAGTTGAAGATGCCGGTACAAACGCCCACCGAGCACACGGTGATGATGTTGTAGATGGACATGGCACAGCCATCCACGCGCAGGTCGGTCTTCCACTCGATGTGGTCAAGGACGTCGGCAAACAGGGCCATAAAGACGTAGGCGCACGGTAGGCCGCCGATGTTCTTGATGAACTGGCCAACCAAAACGACCGGCATGTTGGTCGGCGCAAACCAGCAGATGGCACTTCCCAGCGCATAGAGGACAAAGCCGCCCATGGTGGCGTTTCTCTTGCCCACGCGCTTGGCGATGGGCCACACGGCAAAGACACCGATGCCCATGGGAATACCGCCGATGACCGAGACCAGCGTCTGGGTGACGCCGTCGTTGTAGGTGCCCAAAACGTAGTTGCAGTAGTAAACAAGGCCCAGGCTCTTGAGGGAGCTGCCAATGGTGTAAATCAAGAAGTAGCCCAGGATAATGACCATGTACTTGTCGGTGAAGACGGCCTTGAGCTGTTGGGCAAACGAGATCTCCTTGGCAGGGGCGTCGGCTTGCTCGAGGGTGATGCGCTCTTTGGTGAAGAAGTACTCAAGCATGACAAGGGGCATGGCGACGATCGACAGGACCGTCATAAATGTGATCCACTTGCCCTGGTCGGCGCCGAGTACCGGCATGACGGCCATGGGAAAGACCAGGGCCACGATGATGCCCGTCATCATGATGGTGGTTATCTGGTTGAAAACCGAGAGCTGGCCGCGCTCGGCAACGTCGCGCGTCGAGAGCGGGCACATGAGGTTGTGGCTCATGTTGTAGATGGTGAAGGCAAACGAATAATACAGGTTGTAGCTAAGAATGACCCAGACAGCCTTCACGGCGTCACCTGCCTGCGGCACCGCAAACAGCAGGATGCCGGAAAGCGCGATGAAGGGCGCCGAGACCAAAAGCCACGGGCGTGCCTTGCCCTCGGGTGAGCGGGTGCGGTCGATGACGTAGCCCATCACCAGGTTGGTGACGCCATCGATCACCTTCGAGACGATGGGGAACACGGTGAGAAAGAGACCGCCCCACAGCGGGGTGAGGTTCAAAACATCGGTGTAGTAGACGTTGAGGTAGACGCCAAGAACCGCGTTGAGCAGCAGTGCCCCAGCTGGGCCAATGAGATAGCCGAGGAACTTCTCGGATTTCTGGACATGCTCCGATGTAATGCGCGTGCGTGGAAGGTGGGCGAAAAGCCTTGAGCCAAACGTTGCCGCCTGTTGTGCCATAAGAGACTCCCGTCAGTAGCTTTGCTCGCCGGCCGAGCGAGGCCGAGAGCTTTCGATGATTCCATCATCGGGAAGACGGGCGTCTGATTCTCTTTGATTTGTCGTAAAAATGCCTTTTATGTCATCGGGTCATGGTGTGGTCAGGGGGCTGCGGCCGAGCCGCAGAACCCCCGTCGACCCCTCGCGCTACTTCCCCTGGACCATGGTGAGGCTGATCTTCTTGCGGTCGCGGTCGACCTTCTCGACCCAGACCTTCACCGTGTCGCCCACGCGCACGACGTCGCTGGGGTGCTTGACAAAGCGATTGGCCAGCTTGGAGATGTGGACCAGGCCGTCCTGGTGGACGCCCACGTCGACAAAGGCGCCAAAGTCCACGACGTTTCGCACGGTGCCCTTGAGCTCCATGCCGGGCTCCAGGTCGTCGATGGAAAGGGCCGCGCGGCTAAAGACCACCTCGGGGGCGTCGTCGCGCGGGTCGCGACCGGGCTTCTTCAACTCGCCCAGGATGTCGATCAAGGTCATCACGCCGCAGTCCAGCTCGCCTGCCAGGGTGGCCACGGAGCCGGCGCGCTTCTCGATGTCGGGGATGCCGCCGCGCTTGAGCTCGCTGGCCGCCACGCCGGCGCGCTTTAGGACCTCGGTTGCAACGTTGTAGCTCTCGGGGTGGACGCTGGTGGCATCAAGCGGGTTCTTGCCGTCGACGATGCGCAAAAAGCCGGCCGCGTTGAGGTAGGCCTTGGGCCCCAGCATGGGGACCTTCTTGAGCTCGGTGCGGCTGGTAAAGGCGCCGTTCTCTTCGCGGTAGGCCACGATGTTCTTGGCCACGGTGCCCGTGATGCCCGAGACGTAGCCCAGAAGGCTCGCGCTTGCCGTGTTGACGTCGACGCCCACGCGATTGACGACGTCCTCGACCACGTTGCCCAGGGCATGCGCCAGCTCGGTCTGGTCAAGGTCGTGCTGGTACTGGCCCACGCCAATGGACTGGGGCGGGATCTTGACCAGCTCGGCCAGGGGGTCCTGAAGGCGGCGACCCAGGCTCATCGCGCCGCGCACGGTGACGTCGAGGTCGGGGTACTCTTGGCTCGCCAGCTCGGAGGCCGAGTAGACCGAGGCGCCGGCCTCGTTCACGATGGTGTAGCGCAGCTCGGGCGCGGTCTCGGCGATGAACTGGCTGACGACCTCCTCGGTCTCGCGGCTGGCCGTTCCGTTACCAATGACGATGGTGTTGACCTGGTCTTTCTTGACGAGACGAGCCAGCTCGCGCTTGGTGCCCGCCACGTCGCCGCGCGGCTTGGTGGGGTACACGACACTGTGGTCCAGGAGCTTTCCCGTCTCGTCCATGACGGCCACCTTGCAGCCCGTGCGGTAGCCGGGGTCCAGGGCCAGGACGCGGGCGCCGCGCACCGGGCGGGCCGAGAGCAGGCCCTCGAGGTTCTTGGCAAAGACGGCGATGGCCTCGGTCTGGGCGCGCACGGTGAGCTTGGCGCGGGCCTCGCGCTCGAGCGAGGGGGCCATCAGGCGCTTGTAGCCGTCGGCGATCGCGGCGTCAAAGACCGGGGCAAAGACGCCCTGGCGACGGGGCCAGCGCTCGCCCAGGCGGACGACGGCGGCCGCGGCGTCGACGTTCACGCGCACGCGGAGCTTGCCCTCGCGCTCGCCGCGGTCGATGGCCAGCACGCGGTGGTTGGGGATCTTGCGCAGCGGCTCGTCGTAGGCGTAGTAGGGCTCGTAGGGGGTCTTCTCGGC
>CAVKOL010000001.1:0-27100 GCA_963658035.1 Bacteroidaceae bacterium | reverse complement strand
GCCTCGCGGGCCTTCTGGGCGCGGGTCAGGCGCTTCTTGCGGTAGGGCTTGTACAGGTCCTCGACGCGCTGGAGCTGCGTGGCCTCGCGGATCTGGGCCTCCAGCTCGGGCGTCAACTTGCCCTGCGCGCCGATCAAGACCAGCACGTCCTCTTTGCGCTGCTCGAGGTTGCGCAGGTAGGTCAGGCGCTCTTCCAGGCTGCGTAGCGAGACGTCGTCCATGCCGCCCGTCGCCTCCTTGCGGTAGCGCGAGATGAACGGGATGGTGTTGCCCTCGTCGATGAGCTTGACCGCGGCCTCGACGTTTTGCGGCTTGAGGCCCAGCTCGCTGGCGATTTGGTCGATGATGTTCATATGACTCCTAGACGTGCGTGCGAAACACAGAGCTGTCTAGGATACGCGCTTGGCCGGGCCGGGGCAAACGCGCACGTGGCGGACGGGGCGGCGGCGAGAAGGGCGCGGCCGCTAGCGGGTCCGGGTGCGCAGACGGCGGAGAAGGGCGGCCACGACGGCGAGAAAACCGGCGCCGACCGCGGCGGGCACAGCGGCCGACGTCGCGGCGTCGCCTGTGGCGGGCGTGGAGCCACCGGGCAGCTTGGCGGTCTTCTCGCCTGCCTGCTGGGAGTCGTCGCTGGCCTGGTCAGAGGGCTGGTTGTCGTCGGGGGTCGGGTCCGGCGTGGGTTCGGGGTCCGGCGTCGGATCGGGGTCCGGCGTCGGCTCGGGCTCGGGGTCCGGGTCCTCCCCCGTCACCGGAACGAGCTTCAAATACCGCTGCGGCTCCTTGCCCGAGACGTTGCCCAGCGCGTCATAGCTCTCCATGTAGCGCACGCCCGCGTCCAGGACGTAGAACTTGGTGCCGGGCGCAAACGTGATCTCTTTCTCGAAGGTCACCAACGACGCCGCGCCCAGGCAGGCGCCCTGCGTCAAGTCCTTGGGAGCGTAGATCTCTAGCATGATCTTCTCGCTGGTCATCTTCCTAAAGCTGTCGGCGACGCTTTGCATCAGCGACGTGCTTAAGACCGGCTTCACCGTGATCTCTTTGCCCGCCATGGCAATGACGTTGGCCAGGCTGTTGCCGTCGCCGTCGATGCACTCGGCATCCTCGAGGCCGCTGTACAGTACAACGTTGTCGTGCAGCTTGTATTGCGCCAGCTCAGAGGCCACGTTTTGGCCCACGCCCTCAAACTCGCCGTACTCGCCCGCGCCGTAGTCGTTGTCGGCCTTGGCCTTGAAGCCCAGCGGCTCAAGGAAGGCGTTCACGCCGCTGTAGTTCTCGGAGCTGTAAATAAAGGCGCCCGCCAGCTCCTTGGAGCTCGACGTCAGCGGCTTGTTGTACTCGGTGTTGGCCGCGATCCACGCGTCGGCTTGCTCGCCGGTGCTCACACGCGTGTAGCCGGCGTAGGGGTTTGCGGCCGCCTCTCCCGTGACCTTGACGTGTGCCGAGAAGTACTGCTCGCCCGCAGCCGCAAAGATGTCGGCCTCGCCACCGGCAACGGCCGTGACCAGGTCTTCGTTTGAAACACTAGCCACCGAGTTGTCCGAGCTGGCAAAGACGACGTCGCTAAGCACGCCGGTGACGGAGAGGCTGGCCGTCTCGCCGGGCGCCAGCGTGAGCTCGGTCGCCGATATCGTGGGCGTGGTTTGCGAGAAGACCGCCAGGTAATTCTCGTTTGCGTAGTCAATAAGCGCCTGGTTGTTGGCCGTGCCGTAGAGCGGCTTCAAACGGTTGAAGTTAAACTGGCCCTCGCCCGTCGCATAGCAGAGGCTCTTCTCCTCGATGTTGGTCGCGCTGTCGGGCACGCGCACCGCGCACGAGCCGGCGGCCTCGCCAAACGAGCCGCTGGCTATGGTCGTGACGCCGTCGGGAATGGTCACCACGCCGTCCTTGACGGCAAGCGGCAGGACCATGACCAGCTTGGTGCCGGCGTCGCTAAAGACCATGCCGTCGGCCACCGAGTACGTGCCGCCCTCGGCCACTGTCAGGCTGGCCAGAGCATCCATGCCGGTAAAGGCCGTGGGGTCCAGGCTGACCACGCTGGCCGGCAGCTGCAGAGACGCAAGCGCCGAGACGGACTGGAAGGCGTTTTGACCGATCGTCTTAATCCCCTCGTGCAGGGTGACGCGGGTAAGGGACCCGCAGCCGCCAAAGGCCTTCTCGCCAATGGATTGGACGGCCGCGGGCACGTCGATCGACTCGATGCCTGCCTGGTTAAAGACCTGGGCAGCAATCTCGTCGATGCCGGCGGGCAGCGTCACCGATTTGGCCTCGCAGTGAGAAAAGGCGCCCTCGCCCAGCTGGGTCACGTTGTCCCTAAGCTCGATCTTGTCCAGGCCCTTTGTGCCCGAGAAAGCCCAGGCAGCGACCCTTGTGGTTTCTGCCGGGGTCGAGAAGGACTTGCTAGCCGGGGCATAACCGGCGGGCACGCAGACCAGCGTCGAGCCGTCCTTGGTGTAGACCACGCCGTCGACGCTTTTGTACGCGAAGCAAGCGGCATCGACGTTGACGGCCTTAAGCGAGGGAGCGGCCTGCGCGAAGGTGCCTTCGCCAAGCTGGGTCAGGCTCGCGGGCAGGTCGAGCGCAATCGACACGGATTCGTCACTGGTAAACGCGCCAAGGAAGGCCCGCTCGCCGATGCTCTCTACCTGCGGCATGCTGGCCGAGGCGACCAGCTGCTGGTACATGAAGGCCTCGTCCCCAATCGTCTTGGCGCAGGTCAGGTCAAGCTTGGTCAGGGTGCCGTTTGCGCAGGCAAAGGCGCGGCAGCCAATGGTCTCAACGTGCGAAAGGTCGCAGGTATCGAGCTTGTTGCAGTTCTCAAAGGCGCGGCGGCTGATGGTCGCGACGCTGGCGGGCAGCTCGACGGTCTCGAGGTTCTTGCAGTCCTTGAAGGCGCGCTCGGGGATGGTAGTGGCGCCGGCGCCGATGGTGACCTTGTCCAGCTCGTAGTTGTAGGCGAAGCTGGCCGTGCCCCAATCCCGCACCGTCCCGGAGAGGCTGACGCGCGTAAGTGAGAGGCAGCCGAAGAAGGCGTAGTCGCCGATGGCGGTGACCCCCGCCGGCAGGTCGACCTCGGTCAACGAACCGCAGCTATAGAAGGCGCTGGCGCCAATGGTCTGCAGCGTAGAGGGCCAGGTTACCGCGGCCAGCGAGGTGCAGTCGTTGAAGGCGCGCTCGCCGATGGAGGTCACGCCCTCGGGGATAACGACCTCGGTGATGGTGTGGTTGCGCTCAAAGGCGCCGTCGGCGATGCCGGTGACGGGAAGAAGCCCCAGGGTCGAGGGGATCTCGACCTTGCCGCCCGCGCCGGTGTAGCCCGTGATGACGGCGCCACCCAGGACGTTCTTGTAGGTGAAGTCGCCGATCTCGGCCTGTGCGACGGCGGCCGTGGTCTGCGCCGCGCCCGCGGCCTCGGTCGCCACGGCCTGCGCCGGCATGGCGCCCAGCCCCGCCGCGACCGCCGCCAGCGCGACCGAGGCGGTCACGACGGCGCGGGCAAGGCTCTTCTCAGCAAAACAACGCGTCGACACGGCGAAACTCCTCACGTTAAAGCGATTTCGAAGCCTTCATTATGGCCCAAACCCGCCCGTGCGGCGTCCCCGGCAACACTCGCGCGAGATTTCTTGGTTTAAATCCGCACCGCCCAAGTATCAAGCCCCGTTTCGCCAACGTTTGCCCAGTTGAGTTTCGCGGGCTACTAGCCCAACCGCGATTTAAACCAAGAAAAGTCGCGCGAGGTATCCTGCGGCCCCGCCGCGACGCAAAAAGCGCGCCGGCGGCGACGTGGATGCGGGGTTTCCGCGGTCCTTGTCGCCGCCGGCGCGCCATTGAGTCGCGCTTTTGCCGAACGGGCCGGGCCTAGAACTCCTGCTCGATCTCGGTGACCTCGGAGGCCGCCTTAAGCTGTTCGACAGTGCCGGCCCAATACTTTAGCTGCATGCCGTTGAAAAACCTCGAGCAGGGAGTGCATCCCCAACCGTAAGGAGTGCGGTGCAGAGGCCGGCCGCAACAGTAGCAGGCGTAGTACTCGATGTTGCCCTTGGGGTCGATCCAGCCAACCAAATCGTTGAACTTGTTGTAGACGGGCTTCTTGGGGACGTAGCCCTCGCCGCCGGCGGTCTGGTCAAGCTCTTGGTCGGTGAGGACTCGCTTCTGCTCGCTCATGGTGGTTCCTTTCGCTTGAAGGCCTTTCCGTACCCAGATAGTACCATGACCAGGGGCCGTCAAACCCATAAAAGCGCAGGTCAACACGTTGTTCAGTTAAGCAGTGAGAAGACCCGCGCGGCTCCCGGCTCGCCCCCTAGCGCGCGGTACGGGCGCGGTGAAGCCACGCGGCCAACGCGGCGAGGCCTGCCGCCGCCATGCCGGCAAAGCCGGTGGCCGCAGCGTCGCCCGTCGAGGGCGTGGAGCCCTTGCCGCGCTTGGACTGACCGCCCTTCTCGCCCGCCTGGTTGGTGTCGGCTCCCTGGTCGCCGCTCTGGTCGGCGTCGTTGTCCGGCGTCGGGTCCGGCGTGGGCTCGGGCTCCGGATCGGGCGTGGGCTCGTCGTCCGTCACCACCACAAGCTTCATGTAGCGCTGCGGCTCGGTGCCCACAACCTGGTCGGGGTCGTAGCCGTAGGAATCCGCGTAGCGCACGCCGGCGTCCAGCACGTAGAACTTGGTGCCGGGCGCAAAGGTGACCTCCTGCTCGTCGGGCACAACCGAGGCCCCGCCCAGGCACGCGCCCTGCGTGGAGTCCTTGGGCACGTAGATCTCGAGCATGATCTTCTCGTTGGTGGGCTTGCGGAAGCGATCGGCCACGCCCTGCAGCAGCGTCGTGCTTAAGACCGGCTTCACCGTGATCGTCTTGCCCGCCATCGCGGCGACGTCGGCCGCGTCAAGGCCCGAGCCCTCGATGAACTCGGCGTCCTCAAGGCCGCTGTAGACCACGATGTTCTCGTGGATCTTGAACTGCCCCAGCTCAGAGCCGGCGTTTTGCCCCACCTGCTCGAACTCGCCGTACTCGCCCTCGCCGTACTGCTCGTCGGCGCCGGCCTTGAAGCCGCCGGGCTCCAAAAAGGCGTTAACGCCGGAGTAGTTCTCGGAGCTGTACAGGTAGATGCCCGTGAGCGACTGCGCAGACGAGGCCAGCGGCTGGTTGTACTGGGCGTCGGCGGCAAACCAGGTCGAGGCATCGGCCGCGGTCTTCACACGCGTGTAGCCGGCGTACTCGTCGGCCGCGCCCTCGCCCGAGACCTTGACGTGCGCCGAGAAGTACTTCTCGCCGGCGCACACAAAGATATCGGCCTCGCCGCCGGCCACGGCCGTGATAACCCCGTTCTGGTCCACCTTGGCCACCGAGTTGTTAGACGTAACGAAGGCGACGTTGCTCAAGATGCCCGTGACGCTCAAGGTGGCCGTCTGGCCGGGCGCAAGGCTGAACTGGGTGGCAGACAACGTGGGCTTCTCTTGCGAGAAGACCGGCAGGTAGTTCTCGTTGGCGTAATCAATAATCGCCTGGTTGTTGGCCGTGGCGTAGATGGCGCGGGCACGGTCGAAGCCGTCGGAGCTGCCACCGCCAGTAATCGCGCAGTTGACGCCCTTCTCCTCGATCGTGGTCACGCTGTCGGGGATGCGCACCTCGCAGCTGCCGCTTATCTCTCCCAGGGCGTAGGTGCCGATGGTGGTCACGCCGTCGGGAACGGTCGCGACGTCGTCGTGGACAGAGGCCTTGAGGGCCAAGACCAGCCTGGCGCCGCCATTGGCCAAAATCATGTTGTCCTTCATGGTCAGGGCGCCGCCCTCGACCAGGCTGATGTCCTTAAGGCTGTTGGTAAAGGTGAAGGCCGTCGCGTCAAGGCTGGACAAGCTGGCGGGCAACTTGAGGCTCTCGAGGCAACCGGAGTTCTGGAACGCGCCCGCGCCGATGGACTCCAGGCCCTCGTTCAAGGTCACGCTGGCCAACGAAGCGCAGTTAGAGAGGGCCTTCTCGCCGATGCTCTTAACGCTTGCGGGGACGTCGATGGACTCGATGCCGGCGCCGGCGAAGGCCTCGGCGGGCAGGGCCTCCAAGGCGGCCGAGAGGGTCACGGACTTTGCCAGGCAGCCGCCAAAGGCGTTTTGGCCCATCGAGGTCACGGCATCGGTGAGCACGATCTTCTGCAGCTTGGCCGCGCCGGCGAAGGCATAGGCCGCCACCTTGGTGACCTGATCAGGCGTCGAGAAGGTCGCGTCGGCCGTCGCGTAGCCCACGGGGACGCAAAGCAGCTCTGCGCCGTCCTTGCTGTAGACCACGCCGTCGACGCTTTGGTACGCGGCACAGGCGGTGTCGACGTTGATGGCCTTGACGCCCGCGGTCGTGGACGAAAGGGCGCCGTCCTCAAGGGTGGCAAGGCTCGCCGGCAATGCGAGCTCAAGCGCGGCATTGGGCGAGACAGCATTGGCAAACGCCTGGCAACCGATGTACTCGATGCAAGGCAAGGCCAGGTCGCTGGCCGTGTTTTGGTTCGCGAAGGCGTGCTCTTCGATCTTCTTGGCCGCCGCCAGGTTCAAGGACGGCAGCTCGCCCGCGTTGCACGCGAAGGCGTAGGCCCCCACGGTCTCCAAGTGCGAGACGTCGCAGGTAGCAAGCTTGGAGCAGCCCTGGAACGCGCGGCGGCCCACGGTCTTGACGCTCGCGGGCATCTGGACCGAGGCCAGGGCCTTGCAGTCCCTAAAGGTGCGCTCGGGGACCTCGGCCACGCCCGCGCCTATGGTCACGCTCTCAAGCTTGTAGCAGTAACCAAAGGTCGCCTGGCCCCAGTCGCTCACCGAGCCGGGCACGCTGGCCGAGACCAGCGACTGGCAGCCAAAGAACGCGTAGTCGCCAATGGAGGTGACGCCGGCCGGCAGCTCGACCTTGGCCAGCGAGCCGCAGGTATAGAAGGCACAGGAGCCCACCGTCTGCAGCGTGGAAGGGAAGCTCACGCTGGTAAGCGCCGTGCAGTCGTTGAAGGCGCGGTCGCCAATGGACGTCACGCCCTCGGGGATGACGACCTCGGTGATCGCGTGGTTTTGCTCAAAGGCCCCGTCGGCGATGCCGGTGACGGGGAGAAGCCCCAGCGTCGAGGGAATCTCGACCTTGCCGCCCGCGCCGGTGTAGCCGGTGATCACGGCCTCGCCAGCCACCTGCTTGTACGTGAACTCGGCGCCCACGGCCTGGGCGACAGCCGTGACCTCGACGCCGCCCGTCTCGGCGGCCACGGCCTGCATAGGCACGGCGCCAAGCCCTGCCGTCACGGCCGCCAGGGCAATCGAGGCCGTAACAAGGCCGCGGGCAAAGGTCTTCTCGGTAAATCCAAAGCTGCGCGTCGACATGGCGGAGCTCCTTAAATCGCGAAGGGAAAGGGGTGTGCTACGTGTGCTATCCCAACATTGTAAAGGCCCGCGCTGCCGCCCAGACCCCGCGCGGCAAAATGGCCCTAGGCCTCGGCGGTTTTCTCGCCGCCAACGGCGCTCGCGCCGTCGCTGCCCGAGTCAACCGACTTTATGTGGTTGCCAATGATCTCGGACACGTCCAGGATGCTCACGAAGGCCGACGCGTCGACCGAGCCCACGACCTCGCGCAGCTGGCGCATCTCGTACTGAGTGATCACGCAGTAGAGGACCTTCTTGCTGCCGCTCACCAGGCCCTCGCCGTCCATGATCGTGACGGTGCGGCCCATCTGGTCGTAGATGCGGTGGCTGATCTGCTGCGCGTCGTCGGTGATGATCAGGGCCGCCTTGGCTTGGTTCATCGAGCTCTCGACCATGTCCAGGACCTTCGACGTGATGAAGTACGTGAGCAGCGAGTACATGGCGCGGTCCAGGCCAAACAGGATGCCCGCCACGCCGTAGATCACGATGTTCATGCACAGGACCATCTCGCCCACGGCCAGGTTGGTGCGGCGAGACAAGATGATGGCCATGGCCTCGGTGCCGTCAAGGCAGCCGCCGTTGCGGATCACGATGCCCACGCCCAGGCCCAAGAGCACGCCGCCAAAGCAGACGGCCAACAGGGTCTCTGACGTGGCGTTTGCCCAACCCGAGAAGAGCTCGACGCACAGCGAGAAGACCGCCATCGAGAAGACGGCCTTTGCCGTGAAGCTGCGGCCCAGCTTGAAGCCGCCGTAGATGACGAAGGGCGCGTTGAGGATGACGGTGAGCAGGGAAAGCGGCAGGCCAAAGAGGTGCTCCAACATGATGCCCACGCCAATGACGCCGCCGTCAAGGATCGTGTTGGGGACGAGAAACTCCTCGATCGCGAAGGCGGCGATGGCGGCGCCCACGGCAAGGAGCAGGTAAGTGAAGACGGGGTTCGAGAGCTTTTTGTTCACGGACATGCACCTTTCTTTGGCGGGCGCGGGAAATGCGCAGGTTATTGAGGGACCTTTTTAACCTACCCCACGTACCAGCGCGTTTATGCACAAGCCCACAACTTTTCCAGGCTCGTAACGCCCGCGCCCCCTCGCGGCAATTCTGGGGCTTGTCTGATGGTCCTGACCCTTCTCAGCTGGAATTTTGGGGCTTGTCTGATGATTCGCCATCAAAAAAGGGGCTTGTCTGATGCCGAAGTATCAGACAAGCCCCAAATTTGCAGCGATGGCGAGAAGCCCGCGCGGCCCTAGTCGGGCCAGACGAACTCGGTGTGGTTGGCCTCGCCGCCGTCGATCAGCAGGTTCTGGCCGGTCATGAAGCGGTTGGTGACGCCCACGAAGTAGACCCACTCGGCGATCTCTTGGGGCGTGGCCCAGCGGCGCAGCGGGGTGAGGTCCATGATCTTTGCCCACATCACGGCATCGTCCATGACGGGGCGGTTGAGCTCGGTCGTCACGCCGCCGGGGTCGATGCTGTTGCAGATGGCCTGCGGGGCCAGGCGCTTGGCGACGTTTTTGGTGTAGGCGGCCACTCCGCCCTTGGAGGCTGCGTAGACGGGAAACTCGCAGCCGGTGTGGCCGGCCGCAGACCCCATGTTGACCACGGCGCGGATGTTGGGGGCGGGCTTGCGTCCCAGCTCGCGTTTCTCGCCGCCGGCCTCGCCCGTAAAGGCGTAGCGCTCGGTCACGTTGATCGTGCCCATGAGGTTCACAGCCAGGTCGTCGGCCGAGTTCTGCACGCCGGCATTGTTCACGATGACGTGGGGCTCAAGGCCCGCGGGCAGACTCGCCGCGTTGGCCACGTCGCAAATAAAGTGCTGGTAGTTGGCGTGTTCAATCGCGGCGGGCGCGATGTCTAGGCCCCACACGCGGTGTCCCTCTTCCAGGAACTTCTCGGCACACGCGCATCCGATGCCAGAGGAGGTTCCGGTGATAAGGACGTCCATTACGCGCTGGCCTTGCTCACGTTGGCACGCGCGACGTCGGCCGCGTGGCGCTGGACATAGGCCTCGCCCACGCCCTCGCGCTCCCAGCCCTTGGCCACCTTGAAGGCCACCGGGGAAAGCGCAATCTCGCACAACAGCTCGGCCACGGCGCCCGTCGCGGCGCAGACCACGACCTGCGTGGGCGTCCAGCCAAAGAAGTTGTAGGAGACGATGATGGCAAAGACCAGGTTGTCGACAAACTGGCCAATGAGCGTGCTGATGTAGCTGCGCGCGGCAAAGGTGAGGAAGCTGCCGTTGTCGATGCGGCGGCCGATGAACATGTTGAGGTGCGAGTTGACAAAGGCCGAGCACAGCATGGCGGCCGAGCTGCCCAGCACGACGTACCAGGTACCGGCAAAGGTCGCGTTAAGGGCGTCGTTGACCTCGACGGAGCCGGTGGAGTAATAGGCGCTCCACATGCCCGGGGTCAGGCTGATCAGCCAGAACAAAATGGTGACGGCCAGGTTGATCACCAGCGCCAGCACCGAGATCTTGACCGAGGCCTTGGCGCCAAAGCGCTTGCAGATCATGTCCTGGCAAAGAAACGACACCCAGCTCATGGTAAAGCCGCAGTCCAGGGCGATCCAAGGGACGCTGATCAGCTCTTTGCTGGCCAGCAGGTTCATGAGGATGACGCTCAAGATGAACAGGGTCACGGTGGGAGCGGGGACGCTCCGCAGGAGGATCTTGTAGTCCTCCCTAAGCTCTTTCAACATACCTATCCTTTTCTCCTTTGGTTTTAGCTTCTAACGCGCTGGATATCGGACCCGAACAGCGCGGGCAGCCGCGGGGATGCGCCCGCTGCGGCCAACGGTCCACTATAGCAGGGCGCGCGGCCTTCTTACCGCAAGATCGACGCACTGTTGGAACTCCATGAGCGGCCCGCACGGTAAAAAGCACGAAAGACGGGCGCACTCGGGCGGTTCGATGAGTAGACGCCCCACCTGGCCACGCGCCAACTGGGGTTTTGCGGGCGGCCGAGCCCCGTCTACCCGCCGGGCCCGCGGACTGCGCCCGTCTTTCGTCGATTTTGTCCTGACGGGGCGGGGGCTAATGACGAAAGGCGGCGGCAGTATGGGGAGTTTGCGAGTAGCCGCCGCTTCTGGGCGAGGGCCAACTGCGGTTTTGTGGGCGGCCGCGGGCCGGCTACTTGGGAAGGCTCGGAACTGCCGCCGCATTTCGACATCAGGTGCGGTGCCGAGCCCCAGGGACACCAAAACGTAACAAAATCTCGGGCCACTTACTGCGCGCGGTGGCGTAAAGTGGCACCTAGTTGAATAGCGACCTAAACCAATGAGACGGAAAAGTAGTCGCCAGCGCGCGCAGAGCGAGCCCGGGACGGTGTGAGCCGGGATGAAAGCGGGACGTCGAATGGGCCGTCGAGGGCGCACCCAAAGGCACAAGCCAAGTAGGCTGCGACGTGCAGGTACACGTTAGTTACCAGAGGCGTAGAGGCGCCTCGCAAAAGGGCACGGCGCGAGCCGTGAACCAAGGTGGCACCGCGGGTTTGTTCTCAAGCTCGTCCTTGGCGTTTCGTTGGCTGAGGATGGGCATTTTTTATGCCCCTCCGCACCGTTTGTAAGGAGGGTTTATGACAAATGAAGTGCAGGTAGACGGCGTGTACCCCACGCTCGCCGACGTCGAGAAGATCGCCGCGGGCACCCAGGCGCGCCGTATCCCCGTGAAGCGCGAGCTCATGGGCGACGCCTACACCACGATCGAGGCCATGCGCCGTTTTCGCGCGGCCTCAAACCACTGTTTCTTGTTTGAGTCGGCCGAGGCGGACCGCCGCTGGGGCCGCTACAGCTTTTTGGGCTTTGCCCCCACGGTCGAGCTCACCTGCGTGAACGGCCAGCTCACGGTCAAGCGCGGCGTCGAGGGCGAGAAGCCCAGCGTCACCACCCAGCAGGTTGACCACCCCGGCGACGCCATCCGCGCGCTGTTGGCCGAGCACAAATCGCCGCAGCTCCCCGGCTTCCCTCCCTTCACGGGCGGCCTGGTGGGCTACTTTGCCTACGACTACCTCAAGTACGCCGAGCCCACGCTGCGCCGCGAGGGCATGGACCGCGAGGACTTCCTGGACGTCGACCTCATGCTCTTTGACCGCGTGGTGTGCTTCGACTCCTACCAGCAAAAAGTCATCCTGATCGCGTCGGTTGACGTGAGCGACCTCGCGCCCGTCGCGCTGGCGGCCGCCTACGACGCCGCGGTGGCCCAGCTCGACCGCATGCAGGATATCCTGCAAAACGGCGAGAAGCACGACTTCGTGCCGCTGCACCTTACGCGCGACCTGGCCCCGGTCTATGACCAGGACCGCTACGAGCAAATGGTGCGCACCGCTCAGGACCACATCCACGAGGGCGACATCTTCCAGGTCGTGCTTTCTGACCCCATCACCGCGCCCGCCGAGGGCAGCCTCTTTGACGTCTACCGCACGCTGCGCTGCACCAACCCCTCGCCCTACATGGCCTTTATTAGCTCGGACGATGTGGAGGTCGCGGCCGCGAGCCCCGAGACCCTGGCCAAGCTGGAGAACGGCAAGCTCTTCACCTACCCGCTTGCCGGCACCCGCCCCCGCGGCAAGACGCCCGAGGAAGACGCCGAGCTCGAGCGCGGGCTTCTCGCCGACCAAAAAGAGCTGGCCGAGCACAACATGCTGGTCGACCTGGGCCGCAACGACATCGGCCGCGTGGCCGCGCTGGGCTCGGTCGAGGTCGAGAGCTACCACAACATCCTGCACTTTAGCCACGTGATGCACATCGGCTCGACCGTCACCGGCCAGCTGGCCGCAGACAAGGACGCCGTGGACGTCATCGACTCGATCCTGCCCGCGGGCACCCTCTCGGGCGCGCCCAAGCTTCGCGCCTGCCAGATCATCAGCGACCTGGAGGGTGCCAAGCGCGGCATCTACGGCGGCGCCATCGGCTACCTGGACTTCTCGGGAAACCTGGACACCTGCATTGGCATTCGCCTGGCGTACAAGAAAAACGGCGAGGTCTGCGTGCAGTCCGGCGCCGGCATCGTGGCCGACTCGGTGCCCGAGCGCGAGTTCACCGAGTGCCAGAACAAGGCGCGCGCCGTGGTCGAGGCCGTGCGCGCCGCGGAAGGGGGCCTGGCATGATCGTTTTGGTCGACAACTACGACAGCTTCTCGTACAACCTCTATCAGCTGCTGGGCGCCATCGAGCCCAACATCCGCGTGGTGAGAAACGACGACCTTACCGTGGCCGAGCTGGCCGCCCTTGCCCCGGCGGGCATCGTCTTGAGCCCCGGCCCCGGCCGCCCCGCCGACGCGGGCATCTGCGAGGACGTGGCCCGCGAGCTCACTGGCCGCGTCCCCATCCTGGGCGTGTGCCTGGGCCACCAGGCCATCTGCGAGGCCTTTGGCGGTACCGTGACCTACGCGGCCGAGCTCATGCACGGCAAGTCGTCGATGGCAGACGTCGAGCCGGGCGCTCGCCTGTTCGCGGGCCTGCCCGCGCAGGTCGAGGTCGCCCGCTACCACTCGCTTGAGGCGGACGAGAAGACCCTGCCCGCCTGTCTGCGCGTCACCGCCCGCACCGCCGACAACCAGCGCGAGGTCATGGCCGTCGAGCACACAGACGCGCCCACCTTTGGCGTCCAGTTCCACCCCGAGTCCATCCTCACCCCGCAGGGCGAGGCCATGGCCAGAAACTTCATCAACATCTGCGCGGAATTCCACGCATAGCCCCAGCTCACAGACACAACCCGCCACCCAAAAGAAAGGAACCACCGTGATCAAGGAAGCCATCGAGAAGATCGTCATGAAGGAGGACCTCACCTACGACGAGGCCTACACCACCATGCACGAGATCATGAGCGGCGAGACGAGCCCAACGCAGAACGCCGCCTTCCTGGCCGCTCTTTCGACCAAGTCCTCCACCGCCGAGACGATCGACGAGATCTCGGGCTGCGCCGCCGCCATGCGCGAGCTGGCAACCCCTGTCCCCCACCCCGGCATCGAGACCTTGGAGATCGTGGGCACGGGCGGCGACCGCTCCAACACCTTCAACATCTCCACCACCGCCGCGATCATCTGCGCCGCCGTGGGCGTGCCCGTGACCAAGCACGGCAACCGCGCTGCAAGCTCCAAGTGCGGCACCGCCGACTGCCTGGAGGCCCTGGGCGTGAACCTGGACCAGTCGCCCGAGAAGGTCGTGGCCGAGCTCAACGGCTGCGGCATGGCGTTCCTGTTCGCGCAGCGCTACCACGCCGCGATGAAGTACGTGGGCCCCATCCGCAAGGAGCTGGGCATCCGCACCGTCTTCAACATCCTGGGCCCCCTTACCAACCCTGCCTGCCCCGAGTACTTCTTGCTGGGCGTCTACGACGAGTACCTGGTAGAGCCCGTGGCCCACGTCCTGGCCAAGCTAGGTGTCAAGCGCGCACTTGTGGTCTTTGGCCGCGACCGCATGGACGAGATCAGCCTGAGCGCCGAGACCGCGGTCTGCGAGCTGGCAGACGGCCAGACCCGCACCTATGTCATCAAGCCCGAGGACTTTGGCCTTGCCCGTTGCGAGAAGAGCGACCTGGTGGGCGGCTCGCCCGAGGAGAACGCTGCTACCCTGCGCGCCATCCTGGCCGGCGATGAGCGCGGCCCCAAGCGCAACGCGGCCCTACTCAACGCCGGTGCGGCCCTTTACGCCGCCGGCGCCGTCGACTCCATCGCCGCCGGCATCGAGCACGCGGCCGAGGTCGTGGACTCGGGTGCCGCCGCCGCGACCCTTGAGGCCTTTGTCAAAGAGAGCAACGAGTAATGCCCATCGAGGACCCCAAGGCAGGAAACATCCTGGAGAAGATCGCCGCCCGCACCCGCGAGCGCGTTGAGGCCGAGAAGCGCGAGGTCCCTCTCGCCCAGATGGCCGATCGCGCCCGCGCCGCCGCCGCGGCCGAGCTGGCGGCCTCGCCCACCGGCGAATTTGCCTTCCCCTTTGAGGCCGCCCTGCGCGCCCCCGGCATGTCGTTTATCTGCGAGGTCAAGAAGGCGTCGCCCTCGAAGGGGCTTATCAGCGCCGACTTCGATCCCGTGGCGATCGCCCGCGACTACCAGGCCGCGGGTGCGGCGGCCGTGAGCTGCCTCACCGAGCCGTTTTGGTTCCAGGGGGCAGACGAGTACCTAACCGCAATCGCGGGCGCCGTGGACATCCCGGTGCTTCGCAAGGACTTCATCGTCGACGAGTACATGGTCTACCAGGCCAAAGCCATCGGCGCCGCGGCCGTGCTTCTCATCTGCGGCATCTTGACCGACGAGCAGCTGCGCGACTACGTGGCGCTGGCCCACGAGCTGGGGCTCTCGGCCTTGGTAGAGGCCTACGAGCCCGAGGAGGTTCCCCGCGCGGTGGCCGCCGGCGCCCGCATCGTGGGCGTCAACAACCGCGACCTGCGCACCTTTGAGGTGGACTTTGGCCGCAGCATCGACCTGCGCCCGGCGGCCGGCACAGAGCGCGTGTTTGTCTCGGAGTCCGGGGTCGAGACGCGCGCCGACGTGGCCCGTCTTGAGGACGCGGGCGTGGACGCCGTGCTTATCGGCGAGACGCTCATGAGGGCGGCCGACAAGCGCGGCATGCTGGATGACCTGCGCGGGGTTGGCGAGAAGAGCGCGGCGGACGATGTGGCTGCGAGCCCGGAGGCCCCGGCCGACGCCCCGACGGCCCCGGAGGCCCCCGCCGCCCCGCGCGTCAAGCTCTGCGGCCTGTGGCGCGATGAGGACGTCGACGCTGTCCTGGCAGCCGCCCCCGACTACTGCGGCTTTGTGATCGACTTCCCCCGCTCGCACCGCTCGGTCACCCCCGAGCGCGCCATCGAGCTGGGGTATGCCCTGGAAGGCAGCGGCATCACCCGTGTGGGCGTCTTTGTCGACGCCGACCCCGAGACCATAGAGCTGCTGGTCCTGGCCGAGGCCATCGACGCCGTCCAGCTCCACGGCCACGAGGACGCCGCCTACGTAGCCGCCCTCAAAGAGCGCCTCCGCGGCCGCGCGCGCGTGATCCAGGCCTTCAAGGTCCGCGACGCCGCAGATATCCAAGCTGCCGAGAAGAGCCTGGCCGACCTGGTTCTTCTCGACAACGGCCAAGGCACGGGCCAGGCCTTTGACTGGGCGCTTCTGGCCACAGACGCGCCCACCCGCCCCAAGCGCCCCTTCATCCTGGCCGGCGGCTTGACCCCCCAAAACGTCGCCGCCGCCATCGCCGCCACGCGGCCCTACGCCGTGGACATGTCGTCGGGCATCGAGAGCCCCGACGCCAGCGGCGCCCCCGCCAAGGACCCGCAAAAAATGATCGACGCGGTCGCGCAGGTGCGCGCCGCCGGAAAGGAGTAGAAGCATGGCCAATTCCCCCGCCTCCCGCGGCCGCTTTGGCATCCACGGGGGCCAGTACATCCCCGAGACGCTGATGAACGCGGTCATCGAGCTCGAGGAGGCATACGACCACTACAAGGACGACCCCCAGTTCAACGCCGAGCTCACCGACCTTCTCAACAACTACGCCGGCCGCCCCAGCCTGCTCTACTACGCCGCCAACATGACGGCCGACCTGGGCGGCGCCAAGGTCTACCTCAAGCGCGAGGACTTGAACCACACCGGCGCCCACAAGATCAACAACGTCCTTGGCCAGGCACTTCTCGCCAAGAAGATGGGCAAGACCCGCTTGATCGCCGAGACGGGCGCGGGCCAGCACGGCGTGGCCACCGCCACCGCCGCGGCCCTGTTGGGCATGGAGTGCCGCGTCTACATGGGCACCGAGGACATGGAGCGCCAGGCCTTGAACGTCTACCGCATGCGCCTTTTGGGCAGCGAGGTCGTGGGCGTCTCGGCGGGCACCGGCACCTTGAAGGACGCCGTGAGCGAGACCTTCCGCGAGTGGACCAACCGCATCGACGACACCCACTACTGCCTGGGCTCGGTTATGGGCCCGCACCCCTTCCCCACCATCGTGCGCGACTTCCAGGCCGTCATTAGCCGCGAGGCCCGCGCGCAGATCCTTGAGGCAGAGGGCAAGTTGCCCGACGCCGTCTTGGCCTGCGTGGGCGGCGGCTCCAACGCCATCGGCAGCTTCTACCACTTCATCCCCGACGCCGGCGTGCGCCTGATTGGCTGCGAGGCGGCCGGGCGCGGCGTCGACACCTGGGAGACCGCGGCCACGATGGCCACCGGCAAGCTGGGCATCTTCCACGGGATGAAGAGCTACTTCTGCCAGGACGAGTACGGCCAGATCGCGCCGGTCTACAGCATCTCGGCCGGCCTTGACTACCCCGGCGTGGGCCCCGAGCACGCGATGCTTCGCGACGAGGGCCGCGCCGAGTACGTGCCCGTGACCGACGACGAGGCCGTGGACGCCTTCGAGTACCTGAGCCGCAAGGAGGGCGTGATCCCGGCCATCGAGAGCGCCCACGCCGTGGCCTACGCCATGAAGCTCGCCCCCACCATGCGCCCCGACCAGGTCATCATCGTCACGCTTTCTGGACGCGGCGACAAGGACGTCGCGGCCATCGCCCGTTACAGAGGAGAAGATCTGCATGAGTAGAATCGCTTCCGCCTTCACCGCGGCCGACGGGTCGCGCAAGAAGGCCTTCATCCCGTTCATCACCTGCGGCGACCCCACGCTGGCCGTCACCGAGGAAGCCGTCGTGGCCATGGCCGAGGCGGGCGCCGACCTCATCGAGCTGGGCATCCCCTTCTCTGACCCCACGGCCGAAGGCCCGGTGATCCAGGAGGCAAACATCCGCGCGTTGGCCGGCGGCGTCACCACCGACGACGCCTTTGCGCTGGTCAAGCGCCTGCGCGACCGCGGCGTCGAGGTGCCGATGGTCTTTATGACCTACTCCAACGTGCTGTTCTCGTACGGCCTTGAGCGCTTTGCCGCCGCAGCGGCTGCCGCAGGTATCGACGGCGTCATCTTGCCCGATGTGCCGCACGAGGAGAAGCCCGAGTTCGCCGAGCCGCTGGCCGCCGAGGGGCTTGAGCTGGTCTCGCTTATCGCGCCCACGTCCCACGAGCGCGTGCGCGCCATCGCGAGCGACGCCGCGGGCTTTGTCTACTGCGTGAGCTCGCTGGGCGTGACCGGCGTGCGCACCCAGATCACGACCGACATCGCCGGCATGGTCGAGCTGGTGCGCGAGGCCACCGACGTGCCGTGCGCCGTGGGCTTTGGCATCTCGACGCCCGAGCAGGCCGCCGACATGGCCGGCAAGTCCGACGGCGCGATCGTGGGCTCGGCCATCGTCAAAATCTTGGCCCAGCACGGGGAGGATGCGGTTCCCTACGTGGCCGACTACGTCCGCGCCATGGCCGAGGCGGTCCACGGGGCGTAAGGGCCGCGGGCCGCGCGGTGCGACCCGCGCGGTCTTCTCGCCACCCTACCTACCTGCAAATTCGGGGCTTGTCTGATACCTCCGCATCAGACAAGCCCCGTTTTTAGTGGCGTTTCATCAGACAAGTCCCCGTTTTGCAGCCGAGAAGCCCCCAAACCATCAGACAAGTCCCCGTTTTGCAGCGATGAGATGAGCGGCGAGACGGACGCAGGCGAGACGCTATCCCCTCTTGCGGCGGGCGACCACGGCGGCGGCCGCGATCGCGATCACGGCCACGCCCGCAACCGCCGGGGCAACAAAGGCCGGGGTGGAATCGCCGGTCTTGGGAAGGGTCTGCTTGCTGTCCTTATTGCCCGAGACGGACTGGTTCGCCCCCTCGTCGGGATTCACGACGGGAGTCTCCCCGCCGTCTTCTTCCCCGTCCTGGGCAGGCGCGGCGATTCTAACGGTAGTCTTCACGTTAAGGGAAACCTCGCTCGTGTCGACCTCGTCCTCGTGAGCAACGCGCACCGTGCCCTCCACGACAATCTCCTGGGCTGCGGTGGCGTTCCCGTCGAAGCCCTCGACGGCATCCCAGGTCACGTCGCCGTCGACGACCTGGCCATTCTCAAGCTGGACATTGACCATCTTAGGCAGGGGCCAGCAGGTCACATCGGGATGGGACTCCTGCTCGGCCTGGTAGACGGTGGCCTCCTCAAAGGTCAGCTCAACGTCGGCCGGCTGCGAGACCGCCGTAGCCTTCACGGCCGGCGTCTGGGGGAAGGTCACGCACAGGTACAGGTCGCCGTCCAACAGGGCGAAGCCTGCGCCCTCCGCCTCCACGCCGCCCTCGGCAACGACCACGGCATCTGCCGAGACAACCTTGTCGACGTCCACCAGGCCCTCGGCGCCCTCGGCCACCTTGATCATGGCCGTGTGGGCCGTGGAGTAGCCGGCCTTGCCGTCCTCGCCCTCGGGCGACCACGTCACCGGCAGGCTGTCGATGCCAAACAGCTCGGCAAGCTCGACCTTCTCGCCGTTGGAGCAGGTGAGCCACACCTCGCCGGCGTCGCCGGCCAGCGCGTCGCCGCCGGCCACGGGCGCGGCCATCGACAGCTCGACCTTGGTGACCACCGGGGTGTACACGGCGGTCACCTCCAGGTCCTCGCCCAACATGGACTCGGGGATCGTTAGGGTGCCGGCCTCGTCGTTGAACTCGACGCCTTCGGGCACGCCCTCCCAGTTGCAGAAGTTGTATCCCTCCTGGGCAGGCGCAGTCACGCTCACCTCACCGGATTCGCCCCCGGCAAAGGCGTAGGAGACCGCCACGCTACCCAGCGACCCCTCAGAACCCTGGGAGTCGTCGGCAGCAGAGAGCAGCATGGGCTCGTCAGAGGCCGTCTGCGCCTCACCCGAGGCGGCGTCCTTGAGCTCGCCCTTCTCCTTCTTCACGGTCACCGTGCCCGCCTTGGCGGCAGACGCATCCCCCGCGGTCTTGGCAAAGGTCTCGGTCACCACGGTAAGCGCGCCGGTAGCCCCGTCCACCGAGGTGGAGGCAGCTGCGGGCGCGTCGCCGCCAGAAAGCGCCTTGATAGTCACGCCATCAGGCGAGAAGGACTTGCTAAAGCACAGCCCGCCCTGCTGCGACTGCGCGCAGGTGACGGAAGCCACGTAGACGGTCCCGGCCTTGGCCTTGCCGGCGGCGGCAGTCCCGGCCTTCTCGCCATTCTCGCCCACCTCGTACCAGGTCACGGTCGCGGGGAACTCTTGTGTGCCCCCAATGCCGTCGGCCCGGCAAACAACGGCGCTCGTGGGCAAGTCCTCACCGGCGACCGGGGCCTTAACGCCCAGCACGACCTTGGTGGCGCGCGTGGCGTACACGGCGTTGGCGTCGACGTCGTTTTGCGGCATCTTGAAGGCCAGCGTGTTGGAGTACATGTTGGCGCTCGTTATGTAGTCGCCCACCGGGTTCAGGCCGGTCGTGTACTTGGTGTCCCAGTACCAAAACAGCTTGTCGTCGCCCTTGGTAAGCGGCGCCACCAGGGCAACCGCCGCGCCGCTACGGTACCTGCCAAAGGCGTCGCCGCTTATCTTGGCCGCGAACTCCAGCGCGCGGTGGCGCTGCCAGGCGTCGCCGCCCTCGTCGTTGCCGTAGCTAATGTAGTAGCTGTCCAGGTCGTAGAACAAGCAGTCCTTGGACGCGGGCTTGAAGCTCGTGGCCACGCGACGATCACCGGTGATGCCGCTGCGCACGCCCACGCTGGAACCCGCGGCCAGGGTACCGGTAATGTAGGCCTTTGCGGTGGCGCCGGCGTTCTCGCGCAGGAAGACGTCGTCGGCGTTGTCGGTCCCCTTGCCGCGGGTGTTGCCCTTGATCACGCAGACGCCGGAGAGCTTGATGTCGTAGCTGTGCCACACGAAGACGCCGCCGCCCTCGTAGTTGCCGCCGCTGTTCACGCTGCAGGCGTTGCCCGTGACGGTGCAGCCGTCAAGAAAGTTGTGGTTGGCGCAATCGTAGATGCCGCCGCCCTCGTACTTGCACGTGTTGCCCGTGATGGTGCAGTTGCGCACGGTGGTCCAGCGCTGGTCCAGCTCAAGGCCGCCGCCGTCGTATTCCGAGTGGTTGTTAGAGATGGTGAGGCCCTCGATCAGGCCCTCGCTTGTGCCCGAGACCGCGTCAACGTGGATGCCGCCGCCGGACTGCTCGCCCTTGGTACCGGCCCTGTTCGAACCCTGGGCCTTGTTGCCGTCGATCTTGCCCGTGCCGTCGGAGGACTTGATCGTGAAGTAGGAAACGTCGCAGTAGATGCCGCCGCCGGCCTCGGTGGCCGTGTTGCCGTCGATCGACGAGCCGTTCTTGAGGTCGATGACGGCATTCTTGCCGTCGATGTAGATGCCGCCGCCCTGCTCGGCCTTGTTGTCGCAGATCCTGGAGTCGTCGAGCGTGACCTTGACGTTCTCGCCGTTGATATAGATGCCGCCGCCGTAATTGCGCGAATAATTGCCAGAGATCTGGGATTTGTTCTTGAGGTCGATGGTGCAGTTCTTCTCGGCGTAGATGCCGGCGCCGCAGGCGTGCGTGCCAAACTTCGCGTTAGGGGTGTTCGACTCATTGTCCTTAATCGTAATGTTGTCGAGCGTGAGGTGGCTGCCCGCCTCCATGGCGATGGCACCGCCGTACTGCCTAAAGCAATTGTGTATCACGCCGGCCGCAGATTGCTTCCCCGCAGAGTCGGCCCCGGCGTCCGGGTCACAGGATTGAAGCGTCAGGCTCGAGTTCTCGTTTAGGTGAAAGAGACTGCCGGGGGCGTTACTGACGGAATGGCCGTTGAAGTTGATAGTGACCTTCTGCCCGGCGGGAATCTGGAGCATCGCCGCATTAGTTTCCGAAAACTCACAGTCGATCACCAGCACGACGACCTTGCCCTCGCCGCACCCATCATTGATGGCCGCTTGCGTATCCGCGTAATACGCCTTGTTTCCCGAGGAATCCTGCACATAGCACGTGGTGGCCCAGAACGCATGCGCCTGCGCGGGGAAAATCAGCGTGCAGGCCAGCATCACGAGGCCGCAAGCCAGCATCGCGAGCGCTCTTAGCCGAGAAGTTCGGTTCTCCATGGGACCATCCTTAGAACTGCGTCGTTCGATTCGCTAGTCTTACTGTATCGCGCCGGCGCCTAAGCATGCTACACGTTGGCTGAACATCGTGTCCCAATAAGGCCTTCGCAGCTATCTACGCGGCGCCATCTTGACCACCCGTCAAAATCGCCAACGCATCAATCTTGTCGTTCTTCTCGCAAGGAGCCGAGAAGGCCTTTGCCCTCTTCTGGGCAGGCTCGCCAGCCGGCGCCCCACCGGCAACAATCCGCAGGTCAAGGCCAAGGACCTTGAAGACGGCCAGCAGCTTGTCCAGTTGAACCCCGGAATTTTGGCCCAGCTCGAGCGACCACAGGCATCGTTTTGAAATCCCGGCTGTATCGGCAAGCTGCGCCTGCGTCAAGCCGAGTTCGGCACGGGCGTCTTTGATCGCGTACCCGATTTCCAACGCGTCTAACATCCAGCCCCCTACAAGGCAATCGCATTATTATGCGAACATAGTAAATCGCAAAATAATGCGAGTCAAGGCAGTCGCATTATTTTGCGACAAACCATAAATTCGCAGGCGCTGGCCAATGCCACAACGGCCGGCTGCGCCCCTTGCGTGCCCTACTCCCCCAAGTGCTTCAACAGCGCCTTGACGATGTCCTTCTCGCGCAGGGGCTTGGTAAGGTACTCGTTCATGCCGGCGTCGAGACTAAGCTGGATGTCGTCGATAAAGGCGTTGGCCGTCATGGCAAAGATGGGCACCTGGTTGCCAAGCGTGCCGCGAATCTCGCGAGCGGCGGTAAGGCCATCCATGACCGGCATCATCACGTCCATGAAAACGACGTCGTAGCCGTCGGGGGTCCGGACATTTTCTTGGACGGGTCAGGCCGCCATCGAGGAGATCTCCGGGGCGATGGTCTCCGAGCTCAAGCAGCACAAGATCCGTCCCGTCGGCGCCGCGCAGCTCATGGTCCAGCGCTTCATCTAGGGGATTTAAGGAGCGAAGGCGTAAGACGAAGTCGTGCGCTCTAAAGACGCGTCCGTCCTAAGCGTCCAGAGCCGCCCGTCTCATTCGGTAACCTTCCGCAATCCTTTCGCCGATTTGCTCGGCTTGGGAAAAACCGGCCCCCACCAGCTCCGCCACACAAGACTCAAGGACAACCAGCAACTTTTCGTCGATCTCCTCCAACTCGGAATCCAAAAAATGCCTGGGAGCCCTCAACTGCTTTGCCAACTCCACAAGGTCGCCGCGCCTTACGTCATCGATTTTCCTGCTCCTGCACAACGAGACGCCCATCTCCCTATCCAGCTCGGGATATATGGTCGTGCAGGTAAGGTCGTAAATAGGCGAGAGCGTTCGAGACCCCCAGTCGGCGCCCCAAAGCAGCGAGTGGTTCTTGAGATGGTTGTCGCAGTTTCCAATCGCCCAGTCCAAAAGGAGCCTCGAAAGGAAGCCCATTCTGTCACCGAACGGATTCCAGGTCTTACGGCCAATCATCAAAGCCGAGTTAATTGCGTAGTTGCCGTCCGTAGGTTCATATTTCTGGTAAGGCTCATAGCCGAGCGCTTGGCAAAAGTCCTCCTGGTGAAGGCGACGCGGAAAGTCGCCCCTCACTTCCGCCGGCAATCTATCGAACCTCTTCACGGCAAGCAGCGGCTCGAAGCCGTCTATATCTATGAGTTCGCAGTCGGCCGTCTCATAGCCAAGTGCCGCCGCCACTTTCATACAGAGGGCCTCATTTATCGTTTGCCCGGGAAAAACGTCGTCAACGGCCTTAACGATATATGTGGAGGGTGCAGATCCCATGGGCAGCAGCCAACCGTCGGCAACGTCGGCGCCAACATGATGCAGGCCAATCTTTGCCTGAGCTCCTGCCAGCGAGAGCCTTGATACCATGCCGGCCCTTAGCTCCCTCGACCTTGGAGAGCGGGCAAAATCCTCGAGGTCGTCCATCGTGTATTTCTTATAGCCGCGACCTTCGACAAGCATGGCCGGATCCTCGGCGAACACCAAGGCGCCTGCCGATTCATTGTTTAAGCGGGCCATAAACTCCCGGTAATCGGATCTATCGCTGTGGAAAGCGGCGGACATCGCCTTGCGAAGCTGACCTTCCGGAGCCAATCCGTCGAAGAAACGCCTGGTTTCGGCGGACTCGAAAGGCCCCTCGCGCAAGGGGAAGTTCACAGAGATCGAAGCCGGCGCGGAGCTTTCCAGATATTCCTCGGCATAAGAGAACGCGGCCCCATCGTCGGTGGCGCGCAAAATCCCGACAAGCTCGTATTCGCCGCCGATCTCCCGGAAAACCAAGAGCTTATCCATGGCCCCTTACCTTTCCGCCGCTATGAGGTCGACACCGAGACCGGTCGCATAGGCAAGCACCTTGCCGAAGCCGACCGTCTCGCGTCCGCGCTCGATATCGCCGACCAAGCGCGGGCTGAAGCCCAACATAGAGGCAACGTCTTCCTGCGTGTAGCCGAGCATCTTGCGACGTGCGCGTAAAGTGCTGCCGAGCGCCTTCATATCGACCACGGGAATGCCTGACGCAAGGAGTAAATCGTGTGAGATAGTCTGCATAATCTTCCCTATACGTAAGATTTCTGTTTACCGTTAAGAATAGTACGTATATGTAAGATTTCAAGCAGGGACAACGAATCTTACATATAGTTCCGATTCTGTTCGTTGCACGGCGCACGGCACACGAAGAGCCTCGAAACCAAGAGGGATTTTGCTGCGCCGTCGGCGAGGAGCAGCGCGATGAGAAGTCTGCCAATAAACGCCTGCTCAGGGTAGAAATCGGCGAAGTCATCCACGCGCATGTCCAACTCGCCGGGAAGAAAGAGGCGCTGGAACAGTGAGCAAAATCGGTGACATGATTGCCGTGCTCTGCCCCGATGTGGTGGAGTATAAGCGGCTCAGCGATGTGTCCAAGATAAAAAGCTGCGAGGATTACAAGCATCTCGGAGCGAGCGAAATTCCCGTATATGGCCCACGACCACCCGCATGATGCCACCCCTCACAAGGGGCAGGCCAACCCAAAGCCAAGTTCAAGGTCAAGAAGCGGCTATCGTGAAGGTCAAGTATCTCGGCGAGACATCGATTCTCGAGCTCACGCATGGCAAGGTGTACAAGGTCCTCTCCGCCGAGAAGGAGCGGTACCGCATCGTGGACGACAGCGAGGAAGACTACCTCTACCCACCGGATGAGTTCGATGTGGTTGAACCCAACGACGGAACCACCCCAGCAAGCGACTAGCGCAACTCGTAAGCTTTCTCGGGCCCGCGCCCCGCCCCGGGGTGCGGGGCTTCCTATGCCGGCCTGCCTGTTAATCGCTGTCGGCGTCCTTAGGCGCGGAGGTATCGGGGCCGGGCTCGGGCTCTTTGGCAATGGGCTCGTTGGCGACGGGAGGCACGGGCGCGCCGTCCTTAGTCTCAGACTGCGCTGGCGCCGGCTCGGCCCCGGTCTCGAGGGCGGCAACCGACGTCTTCTTGCTGGCGATGTGGAGGTTGGCACCGACCCAGGCGAGAATCGCGATGTCCGCGACGCCGCCCGCAAAAACGAAGGCGAGCGTACAGAGGTCGGCGTTGGACTTCGCCTCCTGGTATTCCTCAAGATAGCTGTTGCCGGTCAGCGAGGAGTACGAGCGGGAGGTGCCATACGTCAGGTAGCTCGAGTAGCTGGAGTCGGCCTTGGTGTTGAGCCCCGCCGCGCAGCACGCGAAAACGAGGCCAAGGCCGAGGGCGATATAGGTGACCAACTTGGCCTTCTTGCGAAACTTACCCAGCGGCGTCGCGTTGATATCTCCCATGTTCGGTCTCCTTTCAGAGGGGGGGGTACATAAGAAAATGATGCATCCCCAACGCCACGAAAAGTCCAACCAGTCAACCGGGCTCAATTGCATCTCTGCAGCCACGAGCTTCAGCATCCTGAAACGTTATCGCGCGTCATCTTCCATATTTCTGCCACGCACATATCCAGATACATGGACTGTTCGCCCATTAACAATGCGCTCGTATCCGCTCACATCATGTCGCCGGGGAGAAGCACGTTCAACAGGATAGTCATCGCATTCGATGCCATATGCCTCATCCGTTTCGAAAGGCGAGCTAACGGTTTCATCGCAGAAAAGCGTCGCATCTTCTTCGTCCACACTAGAGCCCATGCCGCCACCAGACTGACAATCATCAATAGTTTCGTCAATCAAATTGCTCGTGACCTGCCTGACGACCCCTGCAGCGGTCGCTGTCGCAATAGCAATAATCTCCGGATGGTTCTTTACAAAGCCCACGGCAGATGAAACAGCGCTTCCGACCGCACTTCCGATCTGTCTAACAAAATTCAACTTCACCGCTTTTACAGTGCGCGGGCGCGTTTTACGCTGCGCCATCCTCGGTTCGGAGCCGTGGGGCTCATCGCGCCTGACCACATCATTCGCAATCCCAATGCCCTCATCTACACCATTCGGCATTTCCCGCGTCTTGTCAATCACCACAACTGGGGAGCTTAAATCGATAACCACACAAGGGGAATAAGCATCGTTTTCAAAATGGCGTGTTACCCCAGTTGCCGGGTCATAATAACCACTAGTTGGATTTCTCCATGACCCGCCGTGCGCGCTGAGGTGTTCGCTCCTCGTAAGGAACTGTATATTGCCCGAGTCCCCCTGCAACTCGGGGTGCGCTTCGGCATTCATCATGTGATGTCCCTCGAATGCTTTGCCATTCTCATCGCGAGCGCATCGACCCTCAAGGATTTCTCTTTGCTGCTCCTCCGACCAGTCGCGCGTGCCTTTGCCAATAGAGACGAGCTCGCGCTCATTGTCCCAAGCATCCCGAATCGCTTTGCTCGCCTCTGCGGTACGCCTCGACATTGCTCATCCCTCCAGTCCGAGAATGCCGCTCAGGTCGTCCAAAAAAGCAAAGAAATCCTCGTATGACTCGTCCTCCTCAATCACGCCGCTTTCGTGATTGTAGATTGCAACGCCCTCCTCTCCCCTCTTGAAAATAATCGGGTCTCCCGTGGACAATGCCCCAATCACAACATAATCCTCGTCAGGTCTGTCTTCATCATCAACGTCGATAAGCGGCTTGTGTGCAACGCCGTAGAGCTGCAGACCAGCAGGCGGGTAGCATTCACCGCCATCGGTAATAAGGAGCCACTCCTTGTAACATGAAGGCAGTTTTACCCCATGAAGATTCTCATAGTTGGCAATGTCCTCGGTAGTTGCCGCTTCGACGGAGATAAGCCCTTTCGAAGACCTAAGCTCATCGACAATGCTCTCAACGTCGCCCATACGAGCTCCCTTCTTTGGTCACGCTCCCAAGCCCAATCCTTTCAAGCCGCCGGTCAACTCACCGACTTCTCGCTCTCGCGAATCTTCAGCAACCCGGTCACGATGTCGTTGGCCTTCGCAAGACGGTCGCAAGCTTTCAAATCGAAGATGTAGCGTGGATCGTCGCCGCACTCGTTGCAGAGACGTCTACGAATAGTCGCGGTATTGCGTGGCAGGGGCCCAATTCCCCCTCAGTATACGCCCGAGCGTTTCGCCCTCCATCAGCTTCCAACGCGCCGTCTCAAGTTTCCGAAACTTGTCGGTGGCGCCAAATGTCAACGCAACATCAAGGGAACAGACCATATCAAAGCTCGAGACGTCCTTTGGCGGCTTGCCTTTCGAGAACGCGACAAAGCGCTCCTTCCAGAACTCGGATGCAGCAAACCGAACGGGAACGTCCGTGCCTCGCTTCCCACACTCGCCCGCGCTTCTCATCCCCTCTTTAGTAGTGAGTAGAGGTCGAAGCCTTTGCCAAGCCCGCATTTCGCCGTACGTGAGTTCATCTCGCTCTTGAGCTCCA